>NZ_JAIXMK010000104.1:0-26708 GCF_020328095.1 Streptomyces sichuanensis | reverse complement strand
CGTGCGCCGCAGGGCCTCGCCCAGCGCCCCGGGCGCGGCCGCATCCGTGCCGCGCAGCGCGGCGAAGGCCAGCGCCGCGCGCGGGTGCCGCGCGTGGTGTTCGAACGGGTGCAGGACCTCCGCCGCGCGCTTCCACGCCGCCGGATGCCGCCGCAGGTCCTCGACGAGCGCGGACACCTCGAACCCGTCGAGCACGCACAGCAGTTCGCGCCGCAGGGCGCGCGGCACGCTGCGCAGACGCGGCACCGTCAGCAGGTCCGCCTCGCCGCCGGACCACACGCACAGCAGCCGCAGCACGTCCGTGGCCGTCGTCAGCAACTGCGGCAGCCGCTCCCGCACGGCCGCGGCCGCGTCGGGGCCGCCGTCGCGGAGCACGGTGCCCAGCACCAGCGCCTTGGTCGCGCGCACGGGCACCTCGGCGGGCAGCCAGCCGAGCCCGCCCGGTACGGCGTGCGCCAGCAGCACCGCGACGTCCTCGCGGTCCTGGGGCGAGAGCGGGGTGGGCCGTGCCAGCAGACCGGCCAGCTCGGCACCGGCGTCCTGCGTGCGCGAGGCGCCGAGGACCAGCAGCCGCAGCGGCCCGCCCGGCAGGCTGCGCTCCCCGGCGCCGGCCGGGCGCGCGGGACGCAGGAACGGCTCCGACCGGTCGATGCGGCGGTGGCACAGCGGGCAGCCCGCGTAGTCCGCGCCGTCCCAGCAGGAACGGCACACCAGATGCGCGCACGGCGAGACGGGGTGCACGACGCCGTGCGTGCCGCACAGCACGCACGGCTGCTCCGGCCGCTGCAGCAACAGGGCGAACACGCGGTCCACGTACAGCGCGGACGCGTCCTCGGGCACGGAGTGCGGGAAGCCGCGGAACAGCGGCATGTGCGTACGGTCCGCCCCCAGCTGTGCGTCGATCGCACGCAGCAGCCCGCGCCCGGAATCGGCGAGGGCCTCCGCCCCCGCGGCGGCCAGGGCGGTGCGCAGCGGCTCGGTCAGCGCGTGCCCGCGGTCGAGCAACTCCGCTTCCAGGGCGGTGAGTCCGGCCGCCACTTGGGCATCGAGGACCCCGGAGGGCGGGGCGGCCGGCTCGTGGTCGACGTAGACCGTCCGGGCGCGGCGGAGCAGCACGGAGTGCAGTGTGGACACGACGGATTCCCCCTGAGAAAACAGCGAGCGGGGGCGGAGAGTGGGCGCGCTGGTTTCATAGAAGAACGAGAAGGAAGCACACCGCGGAGCCGCCCCCGCACCGCGATTCTAAGGAGAGGGCATCCGGGCAGGCCACGGGTTTTCCGGGCCGCCCGCGGGGCCTCGGTGCCCCCGCCACCGAACTCGGGGTAACCGACTTCGGTACCCGGGGGTAACAACCCCTAGCGGCACCCCCGTCGGCGCCCTTATGGTGCGGCCATGCCGCACCTCCCCGATGTCGTGTTGTGGTCAGTCCCCGCCTTCGTCCTGCTCACTGCCGTGGAGATGGTCAGCTACCGGCTGCGCCCCGACGACCATGCCGAGGGCTACGCGGCCAAGGACGCGGCCACCAGCATCGGCATGGGCCTGGGCAGCCTGGTCTTCGACGCCCTCTGGAAGATCCCCATCGTCGCGGTCTACACCGCCCTGTACGAGCTGACGCCACTGCGCGTGCCCGTCCTGTGGTGGACGCTGCCGCCGATGCTCCTCGCGCAGGACTTCTTCTACTACTGGTCGCACCGCGGCCACCACGTCGTACGGATCCTGTGGGCGTGCCACGTGGTGCACCACTCCAGCCGCAAGTTCAACTTCACGACCGCCCTGCGCCAGCCGTGGACGTCGCTCACGGTCTGGCCGTTCTACGTGCCGATGGTCGCGGCCGGCGTGCACCCTGCGGCGGTGGCGTTCTGCTCGTCGGTCAACCTCGTCTACCAGTTCTGGGTGCACACCGAGCGCATCGGCAGGCTGCCGCGGCCGGTGGAGTACGTCCTGAACACCCCCTCGCACCACCGCGTCCACCACGCCTCGCAGGGCGGCTACCTGGACCGCAACTTCGGCGGCATCCTCATCGTCTGGGACCGGCTGTTCGGCTCGTTCGTCGCCGAGCGCGAACGCCCCGTCTACGGCCTGACGAAGAACATCGACACCCACAACCCGCTGCGCGTCGCCACCCACGAGTACGCCGCCATCGGCCGCGACCTCAAGGCGGCGCACACCTGGCGGGAGCGGGCCGGGCGCGTCTTCCGCGGGCCGGGCTGGAAGCCGCAGGCCGCGGAGCCCCCGGCGCCGTCGGCGGGCGGTCCGGCCGGGAGCGCCGCGGGTCTGCCGGAGCGGGTCGCGTGAGAACGGCCCGCGCGGCACGCACCGCCCGGGCGGTGCTCGCGGCGTTCGCCGCGGCCGCGGCGGCCCACCTGGCCGCCCTCCTCGCGGACGTCCCGCAGCTCGCCCACGCCACCAAGCCCGCCCTGATGCCGCTGCTGGCCGCGTACGTCCTCGCCCGCGGCGGACCGCGGCTGCTCGCCGCGGCACTGCTGTTCGGCTGCGGCGGCGACACCGCGCTCCAGGCCGGCGGTGACGTCGTCTTCCTGCTGGGCATGGGGTCGTTCGCGGCCGGCCACGTCTGCTACCTGCTGCTCTTCGCCCGGCACGGCGGCGCGGGCGCGGCCCGTACGTACCGGCCGGCCGCCGGTTACGCCGTCGTCTGGCTGGTCACGGTGGTCCTGCTGTGGCCCGGACTGGAGCCGGGGCTGCGGGTGCCCGTCGTCCTCTACAGCGCGCTGCTGACGGCGATGGCGCTGGGCGCGACGCGGACCGCGGCGTGGCGGGCCGTGGCCGGCGGGGCGCTGTTCCTGCTGTCGGACACGCTCATCGCCAGCGGGCTCGCCGGGTGGCCGCAGGCCCCCGCACCCCAGCTGTGGATCATGCTGACGTACCTGGCCGCCCAGAGCCTGCTGGTCTTCGGGGTCCTCGGGTGCGACGGTGGAGGGGGAGGGACCGGGCAGCAGCCACCCGGCCCCTCCACGGGCCGGCGGCCGGGTCAGTCCTGGACCGCCGCCAGAGCGTCCACGATGCCGTAGCCGTAGAAGCTGTTCACGTGCTTCGTGCCGGTGCAGGCGGCCTTCCAGCTACCCTTCCCGTCCGGGTCGTAGGCCGTGGTGGGGCAGCCCGGGTTCTTCGCCTGCGCCTTGAGGAGCCACTGGATCTCCTGCGGGCTGGACTTCGGGTGGGCGCTCTTCAGCAGCGCCGCCACGCCCGCCACGTGCGGGCCGGCCATCGAGGTGCCCTGCAGGTAGGCCCAGTCGCCGCCCGGCATGGTGGACAGGATGCGGCCGTCCTTGGCCGGCAGCTCCGGCACCTGGTACGTGTCGCCGCCGGGGGCCGCGACGTCGATCGCGTCCTTGCCGTAGTTGGAGTAGAACGACTTCTGGGAGTTCACGCCGGTGGCCGCGACGGTGACGACGCCGGGCAGCTGCGCCGGCACGTCCAGGCACTTCTTCGGGTCCACCTTCCGCGGCCCCGGGGTGCTGTCGTTCGGGCTGGAGGCGTCGGTGATCTCCTTGGCCGCCAGGTCGAAGTTGGAGTTGCCCGCGGAGGCGACGTTGACGACGCCCTTGTCCTGGGCGTACTTCGAGGCCCGGCCGACCGCGTCGGCTATCGCCTTCTGGTCGGCGTTGTCCGGGCAGTTGAACATCCACGGGTCGACGTAGTAGCTGTTGTTCGTCACCGCGGCGCCGTGGTCGGCAGCGAAGACGAAGGCGCAGACGACGCTCTCCGCGTAGAAGAAGCTGTCCTTCGGCGTGCTCACCTTGATGCCGGAGACCTTCACGCCCGGGGCGACACCGGCCACGCCGACGCCGTTGCGGGCCGCGGCTATGGAACCGGCCACGTGCGTGCCGTGGTAGTCCTCGGCCGGGTCGAACGGCCGCCAGGCGCCGGGGGTGGTGTCGGCCTTGCCGGAGACGCAGCTGGCGGACTGGCCCGCGGCGAAGTTCGGGGCGAGGTCGGGGTGGGTGTCGTCCACGCCGGTGTCTATGACGGCGACGGTGACGTTCCTGCTGCCCGGGTTGACCTTCGCGGCCTTGTCGGCGCCGATGGCGCCGATGTCCCACTGCAGGCCCTCCAGCGGCTCCTTGCCGGTGCCGGCCGAGGCGGCCAGGGAACGCGCGCCCTCCTTGGACAGCTTCAGCTTCTCCGGCTTGCCGTAGTCGGTCGTCGCCGCGGACTTCAGCGGGGCGGTACGGGTGGCACCCGCCGACTCCACGCCGGGCAACGCCCGCAGGGTCTTCGCGAACTCGGGGTTCTTCGCGTGCGCGACGATCACGCCGATCTTGTCGTAGGAGACCACGACGGTGCCACCGGCCTGCTTCACGGCCTTCTTCACCTTCGCCAGCGTGGCCCGGTCGGTGCGCGTGTTCACCACGTACGACAGCTGCGGGCCGTCCGTCGTCACGGCGGCCTTCGGGGCGGCGCCGTCCTGGCCGGCCGCCGAGGCGGCACCGGGCAGGAAGCCGAGGGAAGCGGTGAGGGCCAGTCCGACGGGGGCCGCCAGCAGGGCGTGCCGCCGTCTGGAGCGCAGACGATCCATGGGTCCTCCACATCATCCGGAAATCCGCCCGGCCGCACAGGTGTGCGTGGGCGGGTGCATGACGAGTGAAGCTATCGCCGATCATGGCGCCGGGCAATGAATTCCCCCGGAAACCTGGGGGAGTACGGCATCGTTGTCCCTGACGACGTCCCGTCAGCCGGGGCGGCGGGACGGCGCACCCGGCCCGCGCAGTGCCCCGATGCTCAGCGGCGGCAGCACCAGCTGTGGTCCGTACCAGCGGACCGCCGCGGGAAGGACCGCAGGCCGGCCCGGGGTCACGGCCGGCAGCGGAGCCGTCAACCTGACGCTCCCGAAGGGGCGACGGCCGGGGGACGGCGGCGGGGAGGCCGGGGCAGTGCTCACACCAGGCTCAACGAGGCCGCGCCCGGGCGGTTTTGCCCGCCGCGGCCACCACTGCGACATTCGGTGAACCGCCCCCTGTCGCATACTGCGGTGTCGCTCTACGATGCGTGATCCGAGTCACAGGCTTGGCTCGCGCCCCCGCATTCACTTGTCAGGAGAGACCGTGGACTCAGAAGAGGCCGTGGGAACGACACCGTCCACAGCCGAGGGGCCCGACGAGCCCGTCCGCCCCGCCATCCCCGCTCAGCCCGGCAGCTTCACCGACATGCAGACGAGCGCGGAGTTCGGCGAACTGCGCCGCGCACACCGCTCCTTCGCCTTCCCGCTCACCCTCGCCTTCGTCAGCTGGTACCTGCTCTACGTCCTGCTCTCCAACTACGCCGGCGGGTTCATGGACACCATCGTCGTCGGCAACATCAACATCGCCCTGGTCTTCGGCCTCGCGCAGTTCCTCACCACCTTCCTCATCGCCTGGTGGTACGCCAAGCACGCCGAGGCCAGGATCGACCCGAAGGCCGAGGCCCTCAAGGCCCGTATGGAGGCAGGGGAATGAGCCCGAGCACCGCCCTGGCGGGCGCCACCGCCCACCCGCTGGCCGCCGGAGGCGCCGGCGACCACCGCACCCTGATCATCAGCCTCTTCTCCGTCTTCGTCGCCATCACCCTCGGCATCACCGTCTGGGCCGGCCGGCAGACCAAGGACGCCACCGACTTCTACGCCGGCGGCCGCTCCTTCACCGGCTTCCAGAACGGCCTGGCGATCTCCGGCGACTACATGTCCGCCGCCTCCTTCCTCGGCATCGCCGGCGCCATCTCCCTCTTCGGCTACGACGGCTTCCTCTACTCCATCGGATTCCTCGTCGCCTGGCTGGTCGCCCTGCTGCTCGTCGCCGAGCCGCTGCGCAACTCCGGCCGCTTCACCATGGCCGACGTGCTCGCCTACCGCCTCAAGCAGCGCCCCGTGCGCACCGCCGCCGGCACCTCCACGATCGTCGTCTCGATCTTCTACCTGCTCGCCCAGATGGTCGGCGCGGGCGCCCTGGTGGCCCTGCTCCTCGGCGCCACCGGTGAGGGCTCGCGGCGCTGGATCATCCTCCTCGTGGGTCTGGTGATGGTCCTCTACGTGACCATCGGCGGCATGAAGGGCACCACCTGGGTGCAGATCGTCAAGGCCGTCCTGCTCATCGTGGGCACCCTGCTGATCACCGTCCTGGTGCTCAGCAAGTTCCACTGGAACCTCTCCACCCTGCTCGGGCGCGCCGCCGAGGAGAGCGGCAAGGGCCGCGCCTTCCTGGAGCCGGGCCTGCAGTACGGCAAGGACGGGACCTCCAAGCTCAACTTCATCTCGCTCGGCCTCGCGCTCGTCCTCGGCACCGCCGGGCTCCCGCACATCCTCATCCGCTTCTACACCGTGCCCACCGCCCGGGCCGCCCGGAAGTCGGTGAACTGGGCCATCGGCATCATCGGCGCCTTCTACCTGATGACCATCGCGCTCGGCTTCGGCGCCGCGGCCCTGGTCGGCCCCAAGGCGATCATCGCCTCCAACGAGTCCGGCAACACCGCAGCACCGCTGCTCGCCCAGGAGGTCGGCGGCGGCGCCGGCTCCACCGGCGGCGCGATCCTGCTCGCCGTGATCTCCGCGGTCGCCTTCGCCACCATCCTCGCCGTCGTCGCGGGCCTGACCCTCGCCTCCTCCGCCTCGTTCGCCCACGACCTGTGGGCCAACGTCATCCGCAAGGGGAGGACCAGCGAGAAGGAGGAGATCCTCACCGCCAAGTGCGCCGCCGTCGTCATCGGGGCGATCTCCATCGCGCTGGGCATCTTCGCCCACCGGCTCAACGCCGCCGCCCTGGTCGCCCTCGCCTTCGCCGTCGCCGCCTCGGCCAACCTGCCGACGATCCTCTACAGCCTCTTCTGGAAGCGCTTCACCACCCGCGGCGCCCTGTGGTCGATCTACGGCGGACTGATCTCCTCCGTCACCCTCGTGATCATCTCCCCGGTCGTCTCCGGCAACCCGAAGGCGCTCTTCCCTGGCCTGAGCTTCGACTACTTCCCGCTCGGCAACCCGGGCCTGGTCTCCATCCCGCTCGGCTTCCTGCTCGGCTGGGCCGGATCCCTGCTCTCCAAGGAGGCCCCGGACGAGCAGAAGTACGCCGAACTCGAAGTCCGCGCCCTCACCGGCTACGGGGCGCACTGACGCCCGTACGGCCCCTTCCGCGGACGATCGCGTACGCTGCGACGAAGCGAAGTACGTCTTCAGTCCGCGGGAGGGGCCGCACCGTGCTCACCGACACCTACGGCCGCGTCGCCACGGACCTGCGCGTCTCCCTGACCGACCGCTGCAACCTCCGCTGCACCTACTGCATGCCGGAGGAGGGCCTGCAGTGGCTCGCCAAGCCGGACCTGCTCACCGACGACGAGATCGTCCGCCTCGTGCGCGTGGCCGTCACCCTCCTCGGCGTCACCGAGGTCCGCTTCACCGGCGGTGAACCCCTGCTGCGCCCCGGCCTCGTCGGCATCGTCGAGCGCTGCGCCGCCCTCGCCCCCCGCCCCCGGCTGTCGCTGACCACCAACGGCATAGGGCTGGCCCGCACCGCCCGGGCCCTGAAGGACGCCGGCCTCGACCGCGTCAACGTCTCCCTCGACACCCTGCGCCCCGACGTCTTCGCCGCCCTGACCCGCCGCAAGCGCCACCAGGACGTCCTGGACGGCCTGGCCGCCGCCCGCGCCGCCGGGCTCACCCCCGTCAAGGTCAACGCCGTGCTGATGCCCGGCCACAACGACGACGAGGCACCCGACCTGCTCGCCTGGGCCGTGGAGAACGACTACGAACTGCGCTTCATCGAGCAGATGCCACTGGACGCCCAGCACGGCTGGCAGCGTGACGGCATGATCACCGCCGAGGCGATCCTCGCGAGCCTGCGCACCCGCTTCACCCTCACCCCCGAGGGGGAGGACGAGCGCGGCTCCGCCCCGGCCGAGCGGTGGCTCGTCGACGGCGGCCCGGCCCGCGTCGGCGTCATCGGCTCGGTCACCCGGCCCTTCTGCGCCGCCTGCGACCGCACCCGGCTCACCGCCGACGGGCAGATACGCACCTG
This sequence comes from Streptomyces sichuanensis, assembly GCF_020328095.1. Taxonomy (NCBI): domain Bacteria; kingdom Bacillati; phylum Actinomycetota; class Actinomycetes; order Kitasatosporales; family Streptomycetaceae; genus Streptomyces; species Streptomyces sichuanensis. Next base: position 18,711 of record NZ_JAIXMK010000104.1, on the reverse strand, counting down.
CCTGTTCGCCACCGAGGAGAGCGACCTGCGCGGGGCGCTGCGCTCCGGGGCCGGGGACGCGGAGATCGCCCGGCTGTGGCAGCGGGCCATGCGGGGCAAGAAGGCGGGGTCGGGCCTCGACGACCCGTCGTTCCTGCAGCCCGCCCGCCCCATGTCGGCCATCGGCGGCTGAGGGCCGGACGGCCGGTCGCGCGCCGGGCGGCCGGCCGACGCGGGGAGGGGCGGTCACGTCCCGGAGGAGGACGCCTCCCACTCCTCCAGCGTCACCACGTCCTTGAGGAAACCGCGCAGGCCGAGGAAGTTGGACAGGTGTTCGCGGTGCTCGTCGCAGGCGAGCCAGGTCTTGCGGCGCTCGGGGGTGTGCAGCTTCGGGTTGTTCCACGCCAGCACCCACACCGCGGCGGCGCGGCAGCCCTTGGCGGAGCAGATCACGGCATTCTCGGGGGAGTTCACCCCTCAGACTCTACGGCCACCCGGGATCCGGGCCCGCGGACACGGCGACGCCGGGCAGCCACGGGGGGAGCCGCCCGGCGTCGGTCTGTCGCTCCGACGGGGGATGCGGAGCGCCTACGAAGTATGTCACGGGGTGCCCGGCCCGGGGCACCGAACCAGATGATTGATCTGAGGTTTTCTTGAGCTTGTCACACCGTTCCCCGGCTGCCCGGGCGGAACCGGAGGATCAGCCGTGGTCGCGCTCTTGATCCCGTCGAGGGGCCCGGCCGGCTTCCGGGACGGGTTCCGCGCCGCCCCCCGCCGGGCCGGTCGTCAGCATGGGACGGGTCGGCGCCGGCACGAACGTACCCGGCAGCGAAGGGGCGTTCTCCCGGCCCGCGTTGGCGATGACGACGGCCACGTAGGGCAGCAGCGCACCCAGGACCAGCGTGCCGATCGCCACGTAGCGCTCGATGTTCCACAGGATCACGGTCAGCACCACGGACAGCGTGCGGATCCCCATCGAGATGACGTAGCGGCGCTGACGCCCGCGCACGTCCTCCGCCAGGCCCTGGCGGGCCCCGGTGATCCGGAAGACCTCCGTGCCACCCAGCTTCCGCATCACGTTCCACCACCCGACTGCCGCGCCGACGCCCCTCGGGCCCGTACGCAGTCAACGTTACGCCGCACCCTCGCCGCGTACGAGACCGGGGCGCCCCGGTCTGGCTCGCAGGCAGGCGCCCGACGTGCGCATACGGCGTACGGTCCGGTCCGACGTGCGCCGTAGTGGCCACGGGCCCAGAATGGCGGAGCACGCCACATCGCTCCGTAGGAGGAGGCGGCATGAACTGGTTGTGGGCAATCGTCGTCGGCCTGGTGCTGGGCCTGATCGCCAAGGCCATTCTGCCGGGCAAGCAGCAGGTCCCGCTCTGGCTCACGATCATTCTCGGCATGCTCGGTGCCCTGCTCGGCAACTGGGCGGCGGAGGCGCTGGGCGTCGAGCACACCAAGGGCATCGACTGGATCCGCCACCTCCTGCAGCTGGCGGGCGCGGTGATCCTCGTCGCCATCGGCGACCGGCTGTGGGTCGGGATCCGGGGCAAGAAGAAGCACAGGACCACCTGAGGCGGCCGACGGAAAGAGGCGGCCGGCGCGCAGGATGCGCACCGGCCGCCCCGGGGAGCAGCGGATCCGTTACGGATCGCGTCCGTTAGCGGTTCCGTCCGTTACAGACCGCGCAGCTCGGCGATCTTGCGGCCGGCCTTGAGGTAGACCCCGGTCACCTCGCGCCCGGCCAGCAGCTCCCGCGCCACCTCGCCCAGCGGGCGGATCGCGTCGGCCTCGGGCAGCACCACGGCGTCCTGGCCGTCGGTGCCCTGGAAGACCAGGCGCAGGCCGTTCTGCTTGGCGACCCGGCGGGCGGCGGAGGCGCTCGGCTGGAAGCCCAGCACCTTGCTCAGCACGGCCGTGGCCGGCTCCTCGCCGTGCTCGGCCAGGTCCACCACCGGGGTCTCCACGTCGGAGAAGGACTTCTTCGAGAACTGCGCGACGAAGCCCGCGCGCGCCGCCATCGCCGCCTCCACGCCGTACAGCGCGGCCACGACCTCACCCGCGAGGACCTTCTTGAGGTCCATCGGGTGCAGCGACTTCTCCTCGATGCGGCCCAGGACCAGCGCGACCTCCGCGTCCGTCCACTCCGTCCACGCCTTGAGGTAGGGCTCCATCAGCCGGTCCGGCACCGACATGATCTTGCCGAAGACGTCGTCGGCGGGCGCGGACAGGCCCACGTAGTTGCCCTTGGACTTGGACATCTTCGCGCCCGTGCCGTCGGTGCCCTCGATCAGCGGCATGGTGACGACCAGCTGCGGCTTCTGACCGTGCACCTCCATGAGCTTGCGGCCCATCTGGAGGTTCAGCAGCTGGTCCGCGCCGCCCAGCTCCACGTCGCAGTTCAGCGCCACGGAGTCCAGGGCCTGGGCGATGGGGTAGAGCATCTCCGTCATCGTCAGGCCGGAGCCGGTCGCCAGACGGTTGCGGAAGTCCTCGCGCTGCAGCAGCTGCGAGACCGGCACCTGCGCGAGGACGCCCAGCAGCTCCGGGAAGGTGTAGCCGGCCAGCCACTCGCTGTTCTGGACGAAGCGGACCTTCTCGAAGTCGAAGAACGGCCGGACCTGCTCGCGGTAGCCCGCGAGGTTGGCGGCGATGTCCTCGTCCGTCAGCGGCGGGCGCTCCGCCGTGCGGCCCGTCGGGTCGCCGATCTTGGCCGTGAAGTCACCGATCAGCAGGGTGACGTCGTGGCCCATGCGCTGGAAGCGGCTGAGGATGATCACCGGGACGGCGTGCCCGAGGTGCACGTCCGCGGCCGTCGGGTCGATGCCCAGCTTGAGGTGCAGGCCCTTGCCCTCGGCACGGCGTGCCTCGATGCGCTCGGCCAGCTTGGTCACCGCGGGCAGCACCTCGACCGTGCGCGCGGCGATCAGCTCGGCCTGCTCCTTCGCCGACAGGTCCGTCAGGTCCAGATAGCGCCGCGCCTTGGTCTCCGTGAGCAGCTGCTCCACGGTCGAGTCGGTGGAGAGGTCCTGCGCCAGCAGTGCGCTGGCGCGCGCGACGGAGTCGCCGAGGCGTGTCATCGTGACGTTCCTGTGGTGGTTGACGGACAGCGGACAGACCGAGTCTATTTGCTCGGCGCAACCGATTTCGCGCCGGTCACACGCCCTGACTGACCGAGCTCATGTTGAAGTCCGGAATCCGCAGGGCCGGCATCGCGGCACGGGTGAAGTAGTCGCCCCACTCGCGCGGCAGCGTCGGCTCGGTGCGCCCCGCCTCACTGGCCCGCGACAGCAGGCTCACCGGGGACTCGTTGAAGCGGAAGTTGTTGACCTCGGCGACGACCTCCCCCTTCTCGACGAGGTAGACGCCGTCCCGGGTCAGCCCCGTCAGCAGCAGCGACGCGGGATCCACCTCGCGGATGTACCACAGGCAGGTCAGCAGCAGCGCCGGCCCGTCGTGCCCGCTCGCGGCCACCATCTCCGCCAGCGACTGCGTACCGCCCCCCTCCAGGATCAGGTTGTCCGTGTACGGGGTCACCGGCAGCCCCGTCAGCCCGGCGCTGTGCCGCGTGGTGAGCAGGTGCTCCAGCACGCCGTCGCGGATCCAGTGCGTGGCGGCCAGCGGCAGGCCGTTGTCGAACACCGACGCGTCGTCGCCGGAGCTGCCCGTCAGCACGAACGGCGCGCACTCCAGGCCCGGAGCGTGCGGGTCGCTGCGCAGCGACAGCGGCAGCTGCGAGAGCTTCTCCCCGACCCGGGTGCCGCCGCCGGCCTTCGAGAAGACCGTGCGGCCCTCGGCCGCGTCCCGGGCCGCCGCCGACCACTGCTGGTAGACCAGCAGATCGCCCACGGCGGTCGGCGGCAGCAGCGTCTCGTACCGCCCGGCGGGCAGCTCGGTCCTCCGCTGCGCCCACACCAGCCGCTGGGCCAGCTCGGCGTCCATCGCCCCCGGGTCCACATCGGTGAAGTCCCGGGTGGCCCGCCCGGCCCACGCCGAGCGCGTACGGTCCGGGCTCTTGGCGTTCAGCTCCAGCGCGCCGGTGGGCTGGTCGTGGCGCAGCCGCAGCCCGGTGGAGGTGCCCAGGTAGCTGGAGACCACCTCGTGGCGGGCGAAGCCGTACAGCTCCCGCCCGGCGGAGCGGGCCCGTGCGAAGGACTCGCCCAGCGCGGGCGCGAAGGAGTCGAAGACGGCGGAGGAGGTCTCGGCGGGCGCGTCCGTGAAGTGCGGCGACTGCGGCACCCCCGCCACCAGCGGCTGGGCGTCCTCGGCGGGCCCCGCCTCCCGCGCGGCGGCCTCCGCCGCCCGCACCAGCGGCTCCAGCTCGGCGGCGGTCACCGCCGACCGCGACACCACCCCCGAGGCGGTGCCCTCGGAGCCGTCCACGGTCGCGATGACGGTGACGTCCCGGCCGCGGGTGACGCCGTTGGTGGTCAGCGCGTTGCCGGCCCAGCGGAGGTTGGCGGTGGAGTGCTCGCTCGCGATGACGACGCAGCCGTCGGCCCGCGAGAGAGCGAGGGCGCGCTCGACGATCTCGTGCGGCTTGTTCGTACGTGGGCTCATCGACCGGCCTCCTGCGTGGTGTCCCCTACGGGTCGCGTCAGAGCCTACTGAGCGTACGGAGCGTGGGCGGTCGGGCCGGGGCGCGGGGGTCGGCGGTCACTTCGACGCAGTGACGATTTGGTACCAGATCCCCACCACAGCCACTGCCTGCCCCATCAGGAAGGCGATCTGCCCGGAAAGGCCATGCACCTGGTAGACCGATGTGAGCAAGCCGAGGCGCTTCGTCCAGTAGTGCCGTTCATGGCGGAACGTGTCCGTGTCCACCCACATGCTCGTCAGCGTCAGGACCATGAGCATCAGAACGACGCTCATGACCTCCTCGCCCAGTGCGATGAGGCTGATGTCGAGGTTGGTCGCGGCAACCAAGCCGATGGGGACGAGCCAGGCGATGAACAGGTTGAAGGCCCGCGTCGGGCCACGCTCTCCGGGAAGTACGCGCCACAACGCGCCCAGGACCAGTCCTGCCCCGGCGAAGCAGATCTCCTGTGCCAGGAACTTCCCGACGGTATCCGGAATGCCTGTGGGCTGGCTGAGTGTGAATGTCCAGTGCCTGGCGCCGTAAGCGTTCTCGTACCAGGCGGTGACCATGCTCGGGAGGATTCCGAAGACGGCGGCCCAGCGCGCAGCGTTGAGGGCGTTGTCCCACCAGTGGTGTTTCGGTCCCCAGCTGAGGGCGACATCGACCACGGAGACGGGGTCGGGCAGGCAGTCGTGGTGACATGCGGAGGGTCGCCAGTGGTGCAGCGCATGGAGCTGGTTCTCCAGACTCCGCCTTGTGGTGCCCTCTTCGCGCCCGTGATCAACGAGGTGCAGCCGGTGGAGCAGGCCCCGGCAACGGCGGGCGTCTTCCATCAGCTTCCTGTGACCCGACTCGGTACTGAGTTCCGCTACGACGCAATGTGTCTCTGTTTCTCTGTCGACGCGGCTCAGCACGGACGCTCTACGCCCTACCAGCACCATGACGTAGAGGGCGAGCATGTTCAGAGGCAGCCACAATCCGTACACTTCCGCCGAGCTTCCTGCAAAGCGCGGGCCCCTCAAGGCCACAACGATGGCGAATACGCCGATCACCGGCAGCAGGTGAACCCCCTTCGGCTCAAGGGGCGTTTCTGGTCGCGAGGTGTTGTGGAGAAGCGCTACGAGCGCGATTCCCGTCAAAATCCATGTGTAGGCATATGCCCATTGGGGGCCCATGGCTGCGAAATCCGCCAACTGTCGGCCCAGGATGATTCTGTGGTCGGCCCCGAGAACGGTGCTTGCTTCTCCCATCCAGTTGGCGCGTTTCCATCCGCTTTCGAAGGAGAGCGCCTGGAAGGCCACCACCAGGATTGCGACTGCAGCGAGCGTGACCCCGGTGGCAACGATGCGACGGAGGGGATGCCTGTGTTCGCCCCTGTCCGCCGGATTGGTTCCGGACGGGGATTCGCCCAGCCTTCCCTCTCGTGCAAAACGCCAAGCCCAGGAAGCCATGGCGGTCAGCCACAGCCACAGCATGGACACATCCAGTACGGCCAGCGCCGCAATCCCCGAAGCTGGGGACGGGGAATTCGGTGTCAGGTTCGGCGGAAGGCCGAACAGATGAGGGGCTAGGACCACCAGCAACCCGATCGCCGCCGCTGCCGCTGCGGAGGTGATCACCACGGCCTTGCGTCTCTTCAATTCTTTCTGGCTGTCTCCCGGTCCCTGTTTCAGGGACAGCCACGGTCGCGCGAGGAGGACGAGGGCGAATCCTGATGAGATCCCGATGAGGGCGCGCCATGGATTTACGCTGGGAGAAGGGTGAAGGAGCAGCAAAAGTGTCAGCCCGAGGGCTGCGCTCATCCCCGCCCATTGCAGAACTGTCCGGGCCACAACTCTTGAATTGGCAGTCTTGGAGCTGCCATTGGGCTTCTTGTTGTCGGAACCGAGGAATGGCCATGCTGACCAAGCGATCACGATCGAGGCACAGACCCACCAGGAGAGGACGCCCAGCGAACCGATCCAGGTGAAGCGGGAGCTCAACCCCAGGGCAAGGTTCTTCGGCGGCACTACTTTGACGCCGCTCAGGGCCGTACGCCCGTTCCAGACGCGACTCTCCCTTTCAGTGCTCGACGCGGCGGGGGCATCGCTGATCTTCAGGCTGCCCGGATCGACCTGGACCTTCTGCCACGAGGCGTTGACCAGGGCGCCGGGCGAGCGGAAGTCCACTGCCCAGTCCTTGTCCCGTTGAACGGTGACCGTCCAAGGGCCCACTTCGAATACACCGACGGAACTGAGCAGATTCCATGACTCGTAAGGTGCGGTGATCAGGCCGTCCTTCTTGCTCGCCCGGGAAACATTGGATCGCCATTCCGGACGCTGTGCACCTGTCGCGCGCGACGTGTTGGTGCTGCGCAGCAGGCAGTGCAGAGCATTTTGGTACTTTGGGGTGCCCGGACTGAGCGTCAGATCGTTGGCGAACTCCCACTGCGTTTCCGGCACCTTGATGTTGGTTACCTGCCGCACCTCGACGAATTCCGGGTTCTGGTGGATGAAGCGAAGTTCGGAATCAACACTGACCTGCTGGGCGCGGAGATTCCCGCACGTCATCGCCCCGACGGCGTGTGCCGGTACGGCCTGCGCCGCCCACCACCCGAACGTCGCCACGACGAGCGCGATGCACCGCCAGGCCCGGCAGGTCATTGCCGGGGCGGGCATCCGCTGTAGGGGTCACACACCAGGACGACTTCGTAGGGGTCGCCGGCGAACTCGGCGCGGCGCGAGTGGTGGACGCCGGGGAGGAAGCGCCACTGGGAGGGCTTCTTGTGCTGGGTGCGGCTCGCCTTCTCGACGCCGAGGTGGAGGGTGCGCGCCTCCATGTCGGTCGTCTCGACCAGGATCTCGTCCGCGGCCACAGGGAAATGGCCGTGCAGCAGGCACAGGCCGAAGCGGTCCACGTTGCCGTGCTTCTCCAGGACCGCGATCAGGTCCTGGACGAATTCGGCGTCCCGCGGTCCGAGGGGCTCGGCCTCCTCGAACCGCGGAAGCTCCGGCGTCGGCTTGACGTTCTCAGTGCTCATGGGTCATCTCCACGCGGATCACTCACGGTATCGACTCGATCACCGTAGGTTTCCGCATGGAGGCCCGCAACAGGAAGTGAAGCTTTGCGGTGACCGCTGGCCTAGTGGCAGATGAGGAGACTCAGACCGCTGTCGTCCTCGATGCTCGCGCCGAAGGCAAGCCGCTCCTCATCACTCAGCGCCGGGTCCAGTACTTGCAGGTCGAGAAGCACCATGTTCCGCCCCCAATCACCTACGCCCTCAAGGGGGCCTTCCGGCCAAGGCCCCCCTCCATGCTCACCGTGGCGCATTCCCCGGCCCAGACGCGCACCCCGGCCGGTTGAGGCACTGATCCGCGCCTCGGCGCGAGCCACGAACACAAGCCGCTGCGCCGAGCCCGAACGAGGGCCCCTCAGGCGCCCCCCGCCTCGGCCGTGGTGTTCAGGATGTTCACGCCCCGGAACAGCGCCGACGGGCACCCGTGCGACACCGCCGCGACCTGCCCCGGCTGGGCCTTTCCGCAGTTGAAGGCGCCTCCGAGGACATACGTCTGAGGTCCTCCCACCGCCTCCATGGAGCCCCAGAACTCCGGAGTGATCCCCTGGTAGGCAACGTCCCGCAGCTGGCCCGCAAGCCGTCCGTTCTTGATCGCGTATGCCCTCTGCTGCGTGAACTGGAAGTTGTAGCGCTGCATGTCGATCGACCACGAGCGGTCGCCGACCACATAGATGCCGTCGTCCACGCCCGAGATCAGCTCCTCCGTCGACGGGCCGTCCGGCGCCGGCTGCAGGGAGACGTTCGCCATCCGCTGGACGGGCACGTGCGAGGGCGAGTCGGCGTACGCGCAGCCGTTGGAGCGGCCGAGGCCCGTCAGCCGGGCGATCCGGCGGTCGGTCTGGTAGCCCACGAGCACGCCGTCGCGGACCAGGTCCCAGGACTGGGCGGCCACGCCCTCGTCGTCGAAGCCGACGGTCGACAGGCCGTGCTCGGCGGTCCGGTCACCGGTCACGTTCATGATCTTCGAGCCGTACTTCAGCGAGCCCAGCAGATCGGGCGTCGCGAAGGAGGTGCCCGCGTACGCGGCCTCGTAGCCCAGCGCCCGGTCGAGCTCGGTGGCGTGACCGATGGACTCATGGATCGTCAGCCACAGGTTGGAGGGGTCCACCACCACGTCGTACGAGCCCGCCGCCACGCTCGGCGCCCGCATCTTCTCGGCCAGCAGCGAGGGCATCTCCGCCAGCTCCGCGTCCCAGTCCCAGGCGCCGTCGGCACCCGTCAGGTACTCCCAGCCGCGCCCCACCGGCGGGGCGAGGGTGCGCATCGAGTCGAAGCCGCCCGTGGCGTCGTCCACCGCGAACGCCGTCAGCTGCGGGTGCAGCCGGACGCGCTGCTGCGTGGTCGTCGTCCCCGCCGAGTCCGCGTAGAACTTGTTCTCGTGGACCGTCGTCAGCGACGCGTCCACGTGCGCGACGCCCTCCGCGCCCAGCAGCCGCTCGCTCCACTCGCCGAGCAGCCCCGTCTTCTCGGCGTCCGGGACCGTGAAGGGGTCGACGGCGTACGACGACACCCACGTCCGGTCCGCGTGCACCGGCTCCTCGGCCAGCTCCACCCTCTCGTCGGAGCCGGCGGCGGCGATGACCTTGGCCGACAGCTTCGCCATCGCCACCGCCTGCGAGGCCACCCGGGCCGCGGCGTCCATCGTCAGGTCCACCCCGGAGGCGAATCCCCACGTGCCGCCGTGCACGACCCGGACCGCGTACCCCAGGTCCGTGGCGTCCGACGAGCCCGCCGGCCGGGCGTCCCGCAGCCGCCAGGACGCGCTGCGCACCCGCTCGAAGCGGAAGTCCGCGTGCGCGGCGCCCAGCGCCCGCGCCCGTGCGAGGGCCGCGTCGGCCAGTTGGCGCAAGGGCAGCGCCAGGAATGACGGATCGATCTCATGCGGCACGGTCCACTCTCCCTCTCGGTCTGTGTCCGCAGTGAAGCATGCCCTCCCCGGGCGGTTCGCCGGGCCGTTCCGGACCGGCTTCTGTAGAGATCCAACAGTGACTGCGGGCCGCCCCTGTCGCAGCTCGATTGTCTCTTCGGTGACCTCTACCGATACGTTTCGGTGTATCCAGCACCACCTAAAACGGAAGGGTGATCCTTTGAGCCGCTCGGTTCTCGTCACCGGAGGAAACCGGGGCATCGGCCTCGCTATCGCCCGCGCGTTCGCCGAGGCGGGCGACAAGGTCGCCATCACCTACCGCTCGGGCGAGCCGCCCGCCGGCTTCCTCGCCGTGAAGTGCGACATCACCGACCCGGAGCAGGTCGAGCAGGCGTACAAGGAGATCGAGGAGAAGCACGGCGCGGTCGAGGTGCTGGTGGCCAACGCCGGCGTCACCCGTGACCAGCTGCTGCTGCGCATGTCCGAGGAGGACTTCACCTCGGTGGTGGAGACCAACCTCACCGGCACCTTCCGGGTCGTCAAGCGCGCCTCGAAGGGGATGCTGCGCGCCCGCAAGGGCCGCGTGGTGCTGATCTCCTCGGTCGTCGGCCTGATGGGCTCGCCCGGCCAGGCGAACTACGCCGCCTCCAAGGCCGGCCTCGTCGGCTTCGCCCGCTCCCTCGCCCGTGAGCTGGGCTCCCGCAACATCACCGTCAACGTCGTCGCGCCCGGCTTCGTGGACACCGACATGACCCGTGTGCTCACCGACGAGCAGCGCGCGGGCATCGTCGGCAACGTCCCGCTGGGCCGCTACGCGCAGCCCGAGGAGATCGCCGCCTCGGTCCGCTTCCTCGCCTCCGAGGACGCCGCATACATCACCGGAGCCGTCATTCCTGTCGACGGCGGAATGGGAATGGGTCACTGATCGCCATGAGTGGAATCCTCGCAGGCAAGCGCATCCTCGTCACGGGTGTCCTCACCGAGTCCTCGATCGCCTTCCAGGCGGCGAAGGTCGCCCAGAACGAGGGCGCCGAGGTCATCCTGACCGGCTTCGGCCGGCTCTCGCTCGTGGAGCGCATCGCCAAGCGGCTGCCCAAGCCGGCCCCGGTCATCGAGCTGGACGTCACCAACCAGGAGCACCTCGACGGGCTCGCCGGCAAGGTCCGCGAGCACCTCGGCGACGACGTGCCCCTCGACGGCATCGTGCACTCCATCGCCTTCGGCCCGCAGGGCGCCTTCAACTTCCTGGAGGGCACCTGGGAGGACGTCTCCACGGCCGTCCAGGTCTCGGCGTACTCCTACAAGTCGCTGACCATGGCCCTGCTGCCGCTGATGCGCGAGGGCGCCTCCGTCGTCGGCCTGACCTTCGACGCGCAGATCGCCTGGCCGAAGTACGACTGGATGGGCGTCGCCAAGGCCGCCCTGGAGTCCACCAACCGCTACCTCGCGCGCGACCTGGGCCCCAAGGGCATCCGCTGCAACCTGGTCTCCGCCGGCCCCCTCAAGTCGATGGCCGCCAAGTCCATCCCGGGCTTCGAGGAGCTCGCGGACGTGTGGAACCACCGCGCCCCCATCGGCTGGGACCTGACCGACCCGGAGCCGGCCGGCCGCGGCGTCGTCGGCCTGCTGTCGGACTTCTTCCCGCGCACCACGGGCGAGATCGTGCACGTCGACGGCGGCGTGCACATGATGGGCGCCTAGTACCCACCTCGCCGGACGGAGTCCGGCGCAGCCCTCCGATGCCCGTCCCGGACCCCCGGGGCGGGCATCGCGCGTTTCCCGGGTCGTGCGCTGCGCCGGCCGCCCGCACACTGGGGGCAGGGAGGAGGTGCGGGTCATGCGCTCCCCGATATGCCGTACGGCGGCGCTGCTGCTGGCGACCGCCGCTCTCTCCGCCGCGCCGGCGTCCGCCGCCGGGCTCGCCGGCCGCGGGGCGCCCGCGCCGCCGCGCGAGGCCGAGTGCCACACCCGCGTCCACGGCTCCCGCGCCACCACCCGCTGCTTCAACCCCAACGCCACCACCGACCGCGTCCAGCTGCACCTCGTCTGCGCCCGCTGGTGGGACCCCGCCATGGACACCGCGCCCGTCGCCGTCGGGCCCGCCCAGCAGGTCTCGCTCACCCAGCGCTGCTGGCTGGAGATACGCCGCGCCTGGGTGACCCATACGCCCGGTTGATGGCGGCCCGGGCGGGGGTGGGAGACTGTCCGCATGCCCGTGCTGGAAGAGAACCCCAAGAACGGCCAGAAGGCCCTGCTGACCATCCTCGGCGTGATGCTCGGCATCACCGTCGTCATCGCCGTGATCGCCACGATCGCCTCGCCCTGAGCCAGGGCCCCTGAGCCCGCGCTCTCCGTGCCCCTGAGTCCGTGCCCCTGAGTCCGTGCCCCTGAGCCCGCGCTCAAGGGCCGTCCTCGCGCCGGGCCGTGGTGGGGTTGTCCCCACCATCCCCTAGGGGGCCAGGGTCAGGGACGAGTGGGTGGGATACCGGATGGGCGGCGCGGTCCGCGCTCCGTAGGTTCGTAGTACACCGCGACGGCGCGGTGCACCGAACCGCTCGGAGGCGATCCCCATGTCCGCCGGAAAGCAGCCCCAGACCCCCGCCCGCACCCAGGCCGGGCCGCAGACCAGGCTGCCGTGGTGGGCGTGGGCGCTGCCCGCGGCCGCGTTCGTGGCGCTGTTCTCCCTGCTGTCGTCGCCCGCCAGGGCGGACAGCGGCACCCAGGCCGGCAACGGGCCGCTGACGCGGGTGGTGCAGCTCGTGCAGCATTCCGCCGGGCGTCTGGCGCCATGAGCACCCGCATGCGCGGGAGCGCCACCCGGCGGGGTCAAGCCTGCCAACACCCCGCGCCTCGCCGTGCGTTTCGTGCGAAGCTGGACGGCATGAGCTCCGATCCGACCCGCAGGATTATCATCCTCCGGCACGCCAAGGCCGAATGGTCCGACGTGGACGACCACGAGCGACCCCTCGCGGACCGCGGACGCAAGGACGCCCCGGTCTCCGGTCGCTGGCTCGCCGGTTCCGGCATCACCCCCGACCTGGCCCTCTGTTCGACCTCCGCCCGCACCCGGGAGACCTGGAAGCTCGCCGTCGCCGAGCTGCCCGAGCGTCCCCGGACGGTCTACGAGGAGCGGATGTACGAGGCGTCCCTCGGCGAGCTGATCGCCCTGCTCAACGAGGTCTCCGACGAGATGTCCGACGTGGTGCTCATCGGACACAACCCCGGGATGCACGCCCTGGCCGACGCCCTCGCCGGCGAGGCGGAGGGAGACCTGCTGCCCCGGATGAACCGTTCCGGCTTTCCGACCTCCGCGATCGCGGTGATCACCTTCACCGGCTCCTGGAAGACCGTGGAGCACGGAGTGGGCAGGCTCGTCGCCTTCTGGACCCCGCACGCCTGACCGCCGGCCGGGACGGGCGGCCTGCCGGCCCGTCCCCTGCCGGACGCTCCCGGGGGCTCACTCGTGGGTGTTGGCCGCCTCGACCTCTTCGCGCGTGACGCCCAGCAGGTACAGCACGGTGTCCAGGAACGGCACGTTCACCGCGGTGTGCGCGGCCTCCCGCACCACGGGCTTGGCGTTGAACGCGACGCCCAGCCCCGCGGCGTTGAGCATGTCCAGGTCGTTGGCGCCGTCGCCGACCGCCACCGTCTGCGCCAGTGGCACCCCGGCCTCCGCCGCGAACCGGCGCAGCAGCCGGGCCTTGCCCGCCCGGTCCACGATCTCCCCGGTGACCCGGCCGGTCAGCTTCCCGTCGACTATCTCCAGTGTGTTCGCCGACGCGAAGTCCAGCCCCAGCCGCTCCCGCAGATCGTCCGTCACCTGCGTGAAGCCGCCCGAGACCACACCCACCTGGAAGCCCAGCCGCTTCAGCGTCCTGATCAGGGTGCGGGCGCCCGGCGTCAGCCGCACCTCGGCCCGCACCTTCTCCACCACCGACGCGTCGAGCCCCGCCAGCAGCGCCACCCGCTCGTGCAGCGACGCCTCGAAGTCCAGTTCGCCCCGCATCGCCCGCGCGGTCACCTCGGCCACCTCGGCCTCACAGCCCGCATGGGCCGCGAACAGCTCGATGACCTCGTCCTGGATGAGCGTGGAGTCCACGTCCATCACCACCAGCCGCTGCGCCCGCCGCTGCAGACCGGCCGCCACGACGGCCACGTCCACGCCCAGCATCGCCGATTCGATGGCCAGTGCCGTGCGCAGCTTCTCCGTCTCCGTGCCCGACACGGCGAACTCCACGGCCGTCACGGGGTACTTGGCGAGCCGGAAGATGCGGTCGATGTTGCCGCCGGTGTCGGTGATGCACGCGGCGATGGCCGCCGTCGACTCGGCCGTCAGCGGGTGCCCCAGCACGGTGACGTGGGAACGTCCCGTGCCGCGGGGCCGGTTGTCGCCCCGGCCGGAGATGATCTCGGTCTGCAGGTGCATCGAGTCGGCCCAGCTGTGCACGGTGGCCCGCAGCTCGCCCTCGGTCACGGCGCCGCCCACGGGCGCGGTGACGAGCGCACACAGCGTGATCCGGCCCCGCGTGACGATCTGCTCGATGTCTATGACGTCCACGGCGTAGGCGGCGAGGGTGTCGAAGAGCCCGGCGGTGATGCCCGGCCGGTCCTTCCCGAAGATCTTGACGAGGAGGGTCGGGACATCGTCGCCGGTGGCAGGGGTGGCAGGCGGGATCTGCGATGCGCTCATGGTGGTCCTACGGTAGCGGTCCCCGTGGCCCGTCCGTACATGTGTCCTGGGCAACCACCTACCGCCGGCCCCCCGGCACGGGCGGCGGATCGTCCGGCGGCGGCACCGGCGAGGAGCCGTAGCGGTACCCGGACGGCCCCCGCGGCCGCCGCGGCGGCGGCACCGGACCCCGGCTCGTCTGCGTGGGCGCGCTGAAGGGGTCGCCCCCGGCCGGCCCCGCCGCCCCCGGCGGCCGCAGATACGGGTTGGTCTCCTCGTGCGCGGCCCGGTAATCCGGTGAGGGACGGTACGGCCCGGGCCGGTACGCCAGCTCCGGGTACGTTCGTCCATCCGGGTGCAGGCCCCGCGCGTACGGCGACGCCCGGCGGCCCGCCGCCCCCGTCGCACACGCCAGCAGCGCCCCGGCCGCACCGGCCCCGAAGCCCCACGCCGCGCCCAGGGCCGCCGCCCCCGGCACGCTGCCGCCCAGCTGCAGCCCGGCCCCCACCGCGTCGACGCCCAGCACCGACAGGCTCGCGCCCACCTCCACCCGCGTCGCCAGCACCAGCAGCGGCAGGGCCACCGCCCCGGCCGCCCCCAGCCACAGCCCGCACCGCCCGGCGAACGCCACCGGTCCTCCCTCGCCCCGCGGCGTCCGGGCCGCCGTGAGCACCCCGGCGGTCAGCATCAGCAGCGCACACGCCAGGGACAGCAGCCACACCAGCGGTTCCAGCTCGGCCAGCCGCGCCACCGTCACCGACTGCCCGGCATCGGCACGCAGCAGGGTGTCGAGGGGATGGGGCAGCACCTGCAGCAGTGATCCGCTCGCCGTACCCCGCAGCGGCACGAGCAGCCCCAGCGGAATCCCCAGCCACACGCCGTTCGGAGCCCCGAGCAGGGCCGCGCCCAGCACCCGCCGCGGATGGCCGTCCCCCGAGGCCGCCACCGCCGCCGCGGCGAGGCCGGCCGCGACGGCCAGCACCAGCACGGCGCGCAGGGCCGAGGCCGCCGGACGCACCGTCCGGTGCGCCGCCCGCCAGCGGCGGGGGAGCGGGGCCCGGCGGGCGGCCAGCAGCGTGATCAGCAGCACGGCGAGGACCCAGACCAGCCCGCCGAGCAGCGACGCCCCGGCCTGTACGGAGAAGCCGACGGACGCCTTGGCGTCGGCGAGGCCTGCGATCCGCTCCGGCAGACCGCCGCCGATGTCCCCGATGTCCCCCAGGCCGGGGATCTCCAGGCCGGGCCCCTTGCCGCCGGAGGCCGCCGGGCTCCCGAGGCCCAGCCCGCCGCCGTCGATGGTGACCGTCGACGACCCCGCCCAGGCGAGCCCGCCGAGCAGCAGCAGGAACAGGACGGCCACCGCACCCGCCCGCGCGACGAGCTCACGGCCGGGCACGGCCGCTCCCGAGCCGCGCAGGGACCGGGCGAAGACCCAGCCCAGCAGCAGTGCCCCCGTCAGACCCACACCCAGTGGCGCGATGTCGATGGTGGTGTGCGCCCCCGCGCCCGTCAGCCCGAATGCTTCGACCGAGCCCGAGGGAGTGATCGAGCCACCGACGGCCAGGACGACCACCGCGGCCGTCATCGGCCCCAGCGAGCCCGCCGCGTCCGCCCCCAGCAGGTGCAGGCCCAGCGCCGCGACCCCGGCCATCGCCAGGAAGGCCCAGCTCACGGCGGCCACTGCGGTAAGGAGCAGATCGGCGGCCAGCGCCGCACGCCTGCCACTGGTCATGGTCATCACGGCCCCCCCGATGCCTACCACGTGCCCGGATGCTCATGATCCGTACGCATCCATCGCATCTACGGGCGGTTACTACTGTCAGGGCGTGTTTCGCATCGGTCAACGGCGCCTGTTACAGGCCCGGTACACCTCCGCACCACTCCCGACTTTCGGTGGGGGGACTGCGCCTGAAATAGTTCCTCCCGATGTTCGCCATCCCTAGACTCCCCCGTGCAGGGGGCTCATCGGGGGACAAATAGTGGGGCATGGAGTGCCGGAACTCGTACTGGAATTGAACGGACAGACCTGGACGCTGGACCCGTCCCGGTCGTACACCCTGGGGCGCGACCCGCAGGGTGACATGGTGCTGGAGGACGCCCGGGTCTCCTGGCGGCACGCCACCCTCCGCTGGGGCGGCCGCAGCTGGGTCATCGAGGACCACGGCAGCACCAACGGCACGTACGTGCAGGGCCAGCGGATCCATCAGATGGAGATCGGCCCCGGTTCGGCCGTCCACCTGGGCAACGCGACGGACGGCCCGCGGCTGAATCTCTCCGGTGCCGCCGCCCCCGCCGCACCGGCCGCGGACCTCTACAACGCCCAGACCGCGTTCGCCGCGCCGCTGCAGCAGCAGGGCGGACAGCAGTACCAGCAGCCCGGCCACCCCGGCCAGCAGGCCGCCGGCCAGGGCTGGCCCGGGCAGCAGTACCAGCATCCCCCGCAGCAGCAGGGCTCCTGGCAGCAGCCGCAGGCCCAGCAGCCGTACGTCCCGCAGCAGGCCGCCCAGTCCCCGCAAGGGCCCGGCGGCGGCGCAGGCGCTCCGTCCGCCCACGGCGACGGGAGCCCGACCCGCTTCCACCAGATGGCCGTCGGCCGGGTGATGCGCATCGGTCGTGCGCTGGACAACGAGCTGGTCGTCTCCGACCTCCAGGTCTCCCGGCACCACGCCGAGTTCCGGGCCACCGCGGGCGGCTTCGAGATCGTCGACCTCGGCAGCCACAACGGCACCTACGTCAACGGTCAGCCGGTCCGCCAGCAGATCATCGGCCCCAACGACATCGTCGGTGTCGGTCACTCCACCTTCCGGCTGGTCGGCGACCGCCTCGAAGAGTTCGTCGACACCGGTGATGTCTCCTTCTCGGCCCGCCACCTCACCGTCACGGTCGACGGCGGCAAGCAGATCCTCAAGGACGTCTCCTTCGGCGTCCCCGAGAAGTCGCTGATCGCCGTCATCGGCCCCTCCGGCTCCGGAAAGTCCACCCTCCTCAAGGCGCTCACCGGCTACCGGCCCGCCAACGAGGGCGACGTCCTCTACGACAACCGGAACCTCTACAAGCAGTTCGCCGAGCTGCGCCAGCGCATCGGTCTGGTCCCGCAGGACGACATCCTGCACAAGGAGCTCACCGTCCGGAAGGCGCTGCGCTACGCGGCCAAGCTCCGCTTCCCCGGCGACACCGCGACCTCCGAGCGCGAGGCGCGCATCGAAGAGGTGCTGCGCGAGCTCAAGCTCGACATCCACAAGGACAAGAAGGTCACCGCCCTCTCCGGCGGCCAGCGCAAGCGCGTCTCGGTCGCCCTGGAGCTGCTGACCAAGCCGTCGCTGATCTTCCTGGACGAGCCCACCTCCGGCCTCGACCCGGGCATGGACCGCGACGTCATGCAGCTGCTGCGCGGCCTGGCCGACGACGGCCGCACGGTCCTGGTGGTCACCCACTCCGTCGCCGAGCTCGCCCTGTGCGACAAGCTGCTCGTCATGGCCCCCGGCGGCTCGGTGGCGTACTTCGGCCCGCCGGAGGAGGCGCTCAACTTCTTCGGTTACGAGACCTGGGCCGACGTCTTCTCGGCGTTCGAGAACTACCGCGACTACGACTGGTCGGGCCGCTGGAAGGGCTCGCAGCACTACCAGATGTACGCGGCCGACATCGACGCCGTCGCCCCGCAGTCCGTGCACGTCCAGCCGCAGATGGTCCGCCCGACGGTGCCGCAGAGCTGGGGCTCCCAGCTGTGGACGCTGATGCGCCGCTACTGCTCGGTCATCGCCTCCGACCGCGGCTTCATCGCCCTGATGCTGATCCTCCCGGCCGTCCTCGGCGGCGTGAGCACGGTGATCCCGTCCGACTTCGGGCTCGCCGCACCGGGCAAGGGGCACTTCAACCAGGACGCCGGCACGATCATGCTGATCCTCGCGGTCGGCGCGTGCTTCTCCGGCGCGGCCAACTCCGTCCGTGAGCTGATCAAGGAACGGGTGATCTACGAACGGGAGCGGGCCGTCGGCCTGTCCCGCTCGGCGTACCTGATGTCCAAGGTGATCGTCCTCGGCTTCATCACCGCCATCCAGGGCGTGATCATCTCGGCCATCGGCTTCTCCATCCGCAAGCTGCCGGCCGAGGGCCTGATCCTCAAGGCGCTGCCCGCCGCCGAGCTCTGCCTGGTCATCATCGCCCTGGGCTTCACCTCGATGATGATCGGCCTCGTCATCTCCTCGCTGGTCAAGACCGCCGAGAAGACGATGCCGCTGCTGGTGATGTTCGCGATCGTCCAGGTCGTCTTCACGGGCATCATGTTCAAGATCTACGACTCGCCGGGCATCGAGCAGTTCGCCTGGCTGATGCCCTCCCGCTGGGCCATCGGCGCCGCCGGTGCCACGCTGGACCTCTCGCACATCATGGCCCCGATGGACAAGGGCAACCCCAAGAACCTCGACCCGCTCTGGGAGCACACCGCCGCCGTCTGGGGCCTCGACATGGTCGTGCTGATCGCCATCGGCGTCGTCTGCGGCTTCGCGGTCGCGCGCCTGCTGCGCCGCCACGAGCCCGAGGTCATGCGCAAGTAGCGGGCC
>NZ_JAIXMK010000103.1:0-12698 GCF_020328095.1 Streptomyces sichuanensis | reverse complement strand
CGCCACGAGCCCGAGGTCATGCGCAAGTAGCGGGCCATGCATGGATATGCCGCAGGGCGGCACCCGGTCCCGGGTGCCGCCCTGCGGCATATGTGCTGGTCACAGCCTTGATCAGAGGCCGGTACGAGCTCCTTTAGTACGCCGAGTTGACGTTGTCCATGGAGCCGTAGACCTTCCACGCGTAGTTGCACGCGGCGGTGATGTTGGCGACCGGGTCGTAGATGTCCCAGGACGTGCCCTCGACGTGGTACGCCTTGAAGGTCGGGTCGATCACCTGGAGCAGGCCCTTGGAGGGGATGCCCTTGGCGGCGTTGGAGTCCCAGAGGTTGATGGCCTTGGGGTTGCCGGTCGACTCCCGCATGATGTTGCGGTAGATGCCGTCGTACGAGCCGGGGATGCCCTTGGCCTTCATGATGTCCAGCGACTGCTTGATCCAGCCGTCGAGGTTGTTGGCGTAGGTCTTGGGGGCGGGAGCCGGAGCGGGCGCGGCCGCGACGGGCTTGCGCTCCTGGGACCGGCTCGCGGCCTCCTTCTCGGCGCGCTCCTTGTCGGCCTTCGCCTTGGCGGCGGCCTCGGCCTCGGCCTTCTTCTTGGCCTCGGCGTCGGCCTTGGCCTTCTTGGCGGCGTTGTCCGACTGCTTGGTCAGCTCGCCCTGCTGGGTCTCCCCGAAGGCCGTGGCGTTCCAGGCCACCGGCTTGACGGCGACGTTCTTCTGCTCGGCGTCGGCGGAGCCGCCGGGGACGACGGCGAAGGCCAGGGCGGCGACGCCTGCCGCGGCGATGCCGGCGGCGGAGAACTTGTGGGTCTTGGTGAGACGGCTATAACCGGAGATGGGGGAGCGCATCTTGAGCTGAACCTCTTCCAATCGCTTGAGTCGCAGTGGCCCTGATCGGCGCGGAAAAAGCGCCGCGTCGATCGACGGCGCCCTGCGGCTGGGCAATTGTTAGCGGCTGCAAAAACATGTGGCAAAGGTGTCTCGTACTAAGCGGCTTCGTTGTGCGTCCCGGGACGAAGGTCCCGCACAAAGGGCCCCGTCCCTGCTCGGAGCGAGGCTTATGGGCGCTTTACGGCTCCACTAGGCGGCTTCGTACGTGATGTGCGTCCCATGAGCGGGCTCACACCGGGGAGCTGCGATGCTCACCCGGTGTGGCCGCTCCGGTGCAGAGCGTTTGCGATCCAAAACGATCGTGGACGGGGGTGGGGCTCAGATCTCCACCAGCACCTGATCCAGGCTCTTGCGCACCAGGTCCGGCACCTCGCAGTCGGGGGCCGGATACCCCACCGGGACGACCGCGAACGCCTTCTCGTTCACCGGCCGGCCCAGCACCTCCGACAGGAACCGCATCGGGCTCGGCGTGTGCACCAGCGCCGCCAGCCCCGACAGGTGCAGCGCGGACAGCAGCATCCCGACCGCGATGCCCACCGACTCGTCCACGTAGTAGTGCTTGCGCCGCTCCCCGCCCTCACCCAGCCAGTAGCGCTGCTGAAAGACCACGATCAGCGCCGGGGCGTCCGTCAGGTGCGGCTTGACCTCGTCCGTCCCCAGCGGCCGCAGCGCCGCCAGCCACTCCTCGCCCAGCCGCCCGTCGTAGGAGATCCGCTCCTCTTCCTCCGCCGCCCGCCGGATGCGCCGCCGCACCGCGGGGTCCTTGACGAGGACGAACGTCCACGGCTGCTGGTGCGCCCCGGAGGGCGCCGTGGCGGCACACGCGATGGCGTCCCGCACCACCTGCTCGGGCACCGGGTCGGAGGAGAACCGCCGCACGGTCCGCCGGCCGCCCATCCGCTCCCGCAGCTCGGCGGCGCGGGCGAGCGACTCCGCGGCGGGCATCCGTGCGGGCCGGTAGGGCACGGGCCGGTAGGGCTCGCCGTGCGTGGGCGTCCACTGCATTGGTATAGACATGCCGGGAGTCTGCCCACGGGCCGACCGGCCTAGGCCCGAGGACCGACGTCCCGGCCGCCCCGGGCCCGATCCCCGCCCGGGCACCGCTCGGTACGGTGATCCCATGACCAACGGCCCCCGCTCCGGCCTGACGGCCGTGAGCACCGCACTCCTCGCCATGAGCCGGCACCTGGAGGTGCGCGACGTCCTCCACACCATCGTCGTCTCGGCCCGCGAGCTCCTCGACGCCGAGTACGCGGCCCTCGGTGTCCCCGACGACCACGGGGGCTTCGCCCAGTTCGTCGTCGACGGCATCGACGACGAGGAGTGGAAGGCCATCGGCCCGCTGCCCCGGCAGCACGGCATCCTCGCCGCGATGCTCCAGGAGGCCACCCCGCAGCGCCTCGGCGACGTCCGCAAGGACCCCCGCTTCGAGGGCTGGCCGGCCGCCCACCCGGAGATGAGCGACTTCATCGGCATGCCCGTCGCCGACGGCGACGAGATCCTCGGGGCCCTCTTCCTCGCCAACAAGAACTGCCCCAAGCCGGCCGGCGGCTGCGCCTTCACCCCCGAGGACGAGCAGCTCCTCGGCGTCCTCGCCCAGCACGCCGCCATAGCGCTGACCAACGCCCGGCTCTACGAGCGCAGCCGCGAGCTGACCATCGCCGGCGAGCGCGCCCGCCTCGCCCACGAGCTGCACGACGCCGTCTCCCAGAAGCTGTTCTCGCTGCGCCTGACCGCCCAGGCCGCCACCGCCCTCGTCGACCGCGACCCCGCCCGCGCCAAGGACGAACTGCACCAGGTCGCCCGGCTCGCCGCCGAGGCCGCCGACGAGCTGAGCGCCGCCGTGGTGGAGCTGCGCCCCGCCGGCCTCGACGAGGACGGCCTCGTCGCCACCCTGCGCACCCAGATCAAGGTCCTCGACCGCGCGCACGCCGCCCGCGTCACCTTCGACGCCCAGGGCGTACGGGCCCTGCCGGCCGCGCAGGAGGAGGCGCTGCTGCGCGTGGCGCAGGAGGCCCTGCACAACGCCCTGCGCCACTCCGGCGCCGGCGCCGTGACCGTCACCCTCTCCCGCCGCGGCCAGGGCGCTGCCCTGCGCGTGAGCGACGACGGGTGCGGCTTCAGGCCCTCCGCCGTCCGCCGGGCCGGCCGCCACCTGGGCCTGGTGTCCATGCGGGACCGCGCGAGCGGCGTCGGCGGCAGACTCAGGGTCGTCTCGGAGCCCGGAAAGGGCACCACGATCGAAATGGAGGTGCCCGGTGGCTGAGAACCGCGTGATCAAGGTGCTGCTGGTGGACGACCACCAGGTGGTCCGCAGGGGCCTGCGCACCTTCCTGGAGGTCCAGGACGACATCGAGGTGGTGGGGGAGGCCGCCGACGGCGCCGAGGGCGTCGCGTGCGCCGAGGAGCTGCGCCCGGACGTCGTCCTCATGGACGTGAAGATGCCCGGCACGGACGGCATCGAGGCGCTGCGCAGGCTCCGGGAGCTGGCCAACCCGGCCCGGGTGCTGATCGTCACGAGCTTCACCGAGCAGCGCACGGTGATCCCCGCCCTGCGGGCCGGTGCGGCCGGCTACGTCTACAAGGACGTGGACCCGGACGCCCTCGCCGGGGCCATCAGGTCCGTGCACGCCGGGCACGTCCTGCTGCAGCCGGAGGTGGCCGAGGCCCTGCTGTCCCAGGACGACACGGGCGGCGGGGGCCAGGGCAGGGGCAACGCGCTCACCGAGCGGGAGCGCGAGGTGCTCGCCCTGATCGCGGACGGCCGCTCCAACCGGGAGATCGCCCGGGCGCTGGTGCTGTCCGAGAAGACCGTCAAGACGCACGTGTCGAACATCCTGATGAAGCTCGACCTCGCCGACCGCACCCAGGCGGCGCTGTGGGCCGTCCGCCAGGGCATCGGCGCCTGAGACCGGGGGCCCGGGGGCGGTTGCGGAACGTCGCGTTCTGATCAGAGATTCATGCGGTCGTGTGATAAGCCGCCTGACGGCGCAACCCGAATGGCCCTGGCCCGTTTTCCATGGCGTAACCGCGGCGGCTGGCCGTGGCGACGCTCTGGCAGAACACTCAGGAAGGTCACAGGAAGAGTGAAGAACATGAAGAAGGCCGCTGCTGTCACGCTCGCCGTGGGCGGTCTCGCCCTCGCCGGCGCCGGTGCCGCCTCCGCGCACGGCGGGCACGGCGCGGACGGCGTGGCGAAGAACTCGCCTGGTGTCGTCTCCGGCAACGTCGTCCAGGTTCCCGTCGAGGTCCCGGTCAACGTCTGCGGCAACACCATCAGCGTGGTCGGCCTGTTCAACACGGCGGCCGGCAACACCTGCGTCAACGAGTAATCAGCACTTCCTCACCCCGAGGTGCGGTCGGCTCCGCTCCGGCGGAGCCGACGTTCGAGGGTGATCAATCGTCCGAATGAGGGCAAAAACCGCCGATGGCCGTGCCATCGGCGGTGCATTGGCGTTCATACGTGTGCAGGGCCCGCGGCAGGGCCCGACCAGGTCAGTCATCAAAAGGAAGACCACCACATGAACACTGCCAAGAAGGCCGCCCTCGCTCTGGCCGCCGCAGGTGTCGCCGTTAGCGCCTCCGTCGTGCCCGCCGTCGCCAGCGACGACGACTTCGGCGGAGCTCTGGCCTCCGGCGTCGCGAAGGGCTCCCCGGGCGTCGTGTCGGGCAATGTCATCCAGGTGCCGATCGACATCCCGATCAACATCTGCGGGAACACCATCGACATCATCGCCCTGCTCAACCCCACCTTCGGGAACACCTGCATCAACGGCGACGTGAAGGGGCGCGAGGAGCACCACGAGTTCGAGCACCACCACAGCAGTCACGAACGCGGCCACCACGACGACCACGGTCACCACGACGGCGGCCACCACCACCACGAGGGTGGCCACTAAGGACTGACGCTCCGCGCCCCCGAGGGGGCGTACGAGCGCACAGGGGAAGGCCCCGTGGACCGCGCGGTCCACGGGGCCTTCCCGTCCCCGGCGCCGGTGCCGTCAGCCCCGGCGCCGGTCCCGCTCCTCCACGATCGCGTTGTACGCCGCCACCTGTGCCCGCCGGGCCGTGCGCTCCACCGGCCGCAGCGCCGCCGCCCGCGCAGCGATCTCCGACGCGCTCACCGCGCCGCCGTGCTCCCGGCCCTCGCGGTCCCCGGGCTCGTACGCGATCGCGATCAGCGCCCCGACCCGCTGCGCCAGCTCCAGCACCCGCACCGCTCGCGGCGGGTAACCCGGCGCCAGCACCTCCCGGCCCCGCTCGGCCCGCGCCCGGTACGCCTCCAGCGCAGCCTGGGCCACCGGCCCCGAACCGGCCACGTCCAGCCGGGTGAGCACCTCGGTCGCGTCCCGCAGTGCCTCCGCCAGCTCCCGCTCGGCCTCCGACAGCGACGGCACGTCCGCCGGGGCGGCCTCCCGCACGGGCAGGCAGTGCCACACCACCTCCACGTGCACATCGCCCTCGGGCCCGGCCTCGTGCACCTCCGGCACGAGCCCCAGCGCGGCGCCCTGGGCGATCACCGCTTCCCCGGCCTCCAGGGCGCGCGCGTTGAACTCCGGGGGCCCGCTCAGCCCCAGGGGGTGCCCCGGAGCGGGGAGCGCCAGCCGGAGCCCGCTCGCCCCGAGCGCCCGCAACCGGCCCAGGGCCAGGGTCAGCCCCACCGGACCCGACTCGCCGGGCAGACCGGCGACACGGTGGACCGCGTCACGTCCGGTGATGTGGTGCGCCGCGTCATCCGGGGCGACAAATCCGGCAAGCAGTGCATTTCCCCACGCAGTGAGCCGTCCTGAGCGATGTTCATCGAGCATGGCCCCCAGCCTAAGGACTGGCTCCGATGACCGGTGGCGTAGGTTTTTCCTTGGGGGCTGCGCCGACAGGCGCAAGCGACGACGCGACTGCAATGGGAGACAACGCGCTCATGAGCGATGTGCTGGAACTGGTGGACGTATCCGTGGTCCGCGAGGGCCGGGCTCTGGTGGACCAGGTCTCCTGGTCGGTCAAGGAGGGCGAGCGCTGGGTGATCCTCGGCCCCAACGGCGCCGGCAAGACCACCCTCCTCAATGTCGCCTCCAGCTACCTCTTCCCGACCAAGGGCACCGCCCGGATCCTCGGCGAGAAGCTCGGCGCCGTCGACGTCTTCGAGCTGCGCCCGCGCATCGGCATGGCCGGCATCGCGCTCGCCGACAAGCTGCCGCGCAGCCAGACCGTCCTGCAGACCGTGCTGACCGCCGCCTACGGCATGACGGCCACCTGGCAGGAGGACTACGAGGACGTCGACGAGCAGCGCGCCCGTGCCTTCCTCGACGTCCTCGGCATGACCGAGTACCTGGACCGCAAGTTCGGCACCCTCTCCGAGGGCGAGCGCAAGCGCACCCTCATCGCCCGCGCGATGATGACCGACCCCGAGCTGCTGATGCTCGACGAGCCCGCCGCCGGCCTCGACCTCGGCGGCCGCGAGGACCTCGTGCGCCGCCTCGGCCGGCTCGCCCGCGACCCGCTCGCCCCCTCGATGGTCATGGTCACCCACCACGTCGAGGAGATCGCCCCCGGCTTCACCCACGTCCTGATGATCCGTCAGGGCAAGGTGCTCGCGGCCGGCCCCCTGGAGCTCGAACTCACCTCCCGCAACCTTTCCCACTGCTTCGGCCTGCCCCTGGTCGTCGAGCGCCGCGGCGACCGCTGGACCGCCCAGGGCCTGCCGATGGCCTGACGGGCCGGGGGCAGAGCCGCGCCCCCCGGCGCCCTGTCCCCGGGGCGGCCCACGCCCCTACCATGACCATGTGGACACATGGGTGTGGTGGCTCGTGGCCGCCGTCGGGCTGGGCATTCCCCTGGTCGTCACCGCGATGCCGGAGTTCGGCATGTTCGCGGTCGGCGCCGTCGCCGCCGCGATCACGGCGGCCCTGCACGGCGGCATGGTGGCCCAGGTCGTGGTCTTCGCCGTCGTCTCCGTCGCCCTCATCGCGGTCGTGCGCCCGATCGCCAACCGGCAGCGCTCCCGCCGGCCCGAGCACAAGTCGGGCATCGACGCCCTCAGGGGCCGCCAGGCCGTCGTCCTGGAGCGGGTCGACGGCAGCGGCGGCCGCATCAAGCTGGCCGGGGAGATCTGGTCCGCGCGCGCCCTCGACGAGGAGCGCGCCTACGAGGTGGGGCAGCACGTGGACGTCGTCGAGATCGACGGCGCGACGGCCGTCGTGATGTGAAGGCCGAAACCGTCGCCATGTGGACGAGTCGGCCTCAACGGCTGCACGCCGGCACCGGCTTCTGAAAGACTCCACCACGACGATCAACCACCGGCGACCGGCGGTCACCGCCGCGATCGACGACAGGCCCGATCACCACAACGACAACGGCACGGGGAGCTGGAGCCACGATGGAACCGATCATCATCGTCCTGATCATCCTGGTGGTGCTCGTCTTCATCGCCCTCATGAAGACGGTGCAGGTCATCCCACAGGCCAGCGCCGCCATCGTCGAGCGCTTCGGCCGCTACACCCGCACCCTCAACGCGGGCCTGAACATCGTCGTCCCGTTCATCGACTCCATCCGCAACCGCATCGACCTCCGCGAGCAGGTCGTGCCGTTCCCGCCGCAGCCGGTGATCACCCAGGACAACCTCGTCGTCAACATCGACACCGTCATCTACTACCAGGTGACCGACGCCCGCGCGGCGACCTACGAGGTCTCCAGCTTCATCCAGGCCATCGAGCAGCTCACCGTCACCACCCTGCGCAACATCATCGGCGGCATGGACCTGGAGCGGACCCTCACCTCCCGCGAGGAGATCAACGCCGCCCTCCGCGGCGTCCTGGACGAGGCCACCGGCAAGTGGGGCATCCGCGTCAACCGCGTCGAGCTCAAGGCCATCGAGCCGCCCACCTCCATCCAGGACTCGATGGAGAAGCAGATGCGCGCCGACCGCGACAAGCGCGCCGCGATCCTCACCGCCGAGGGCATCCGCCAGTCGCAGATCCTCACCGCCGAGGGCGAGAAGCAGTCCGCGATCCTGCGCGCCGAGGGCGAGGCCCGCGCCGCCGCCCTCCGCGCCGAGGGCGAGGCCCAGGCGATCCGCACGGTCTTCGAGTCCATCCACGCCGGCGACGCCGACGAGAAGCTGCTCGCCTACCAGTACCTCCAGATGCTCCCGAAGATCGCCGAGGGCGACGCCAACAAGCTCTGGATCGTCCCCAGCGAAATCGGCGACGCCCTCAAGGGACTCAGCGGCGCCGTCGGCAACTTCGGCCCCATGACCGGCGGCGGAGGCGGCGGCACCAAGCCCCCGAAGGAGAGCCCGCGCCGCGAGCGGCCCACCATCGACTGAGCCGCCCACGCGCCCTCGCCTGTTCAGGCTTGATCCATCTCATGCATGATCGGTGCGGCCCCCCGACCTCTGACGGCGGGGAGGCGACACACTGACCTGAAGGAGATGGCCTTGTCCATCTGGGAAGCACTCGCGGTCCTCGCCGCCGGCGTCGGCGCGGGCACCATCAACACCATCGTCGGCTCGGGCACCCTCTTCACCTTCCCGGTGCTCCTCGCCACCGGACTGCCCCCGATCACCGCCAACGTCTCCAACACCCTCGGCCTCGTACCGGGCAACATCAGCGGCGCCATCGGATACCGCCACGAACTGGGCGGCCAGCGACGCCGCGTCATCCGCTTCGGCATCGTCGGCCTCATCGGCGGCCTGGCCGGCGCGATCCTCCTGCTCGCCCTCCCGTCGAAGGCGTTCGACGCGATCGTGCCCGTCCTCATCGCCCTCGCCCTCGTCCTGGTCGTCCTGCAGCCCCGGCTCGCCCGCGCCCTCGCCCGCCGCCGCGAGCGCAACGGCACCGCGGCCCCCAGCGACGGCGGCCCCGCCCTCCTCGCCGGACTGCTCGTCGCCAGCGCCTACGGCGGCTACTTCGGCGCCGCCCAGGGCGTCATGTACCTCTCCCTCATGGGCGTCCTGCTCAACGACGAACTCCAGCGCATCAACGCCCTCAAGAACGTCATCGGCGTCGTCGTCAACAGCGTCGCGGCGCTCTTGTTCGTCTTTGTCGCCGACGTCGACTGGACGGCCGTCCTGCTCATCGCCGTCGGCTCCACCGTCGGCGGCCAGATAGGCGCCAGGATCGGCCGCCGCCTCTCGCCCACCGTCCTGCGCGGCGTCATCGTCGCCGTCGGCATCGTGGCGATCGTTCAGATGCTGCTCAAGTAAGAGCCGGAAGGGGGGTAACGCTCCGGGCCCTTCCCCCGTGGACACACGGGCCCGGAGCGTTCGGCGACAGACGCGGCCACCCGGCACCCAGGCCGGCCTCCGGCAGACGGCCGGCGCACACGCGCCCCGCCGCCCCCGCCACTGCGGTGTCTGCCACCCGACGGCCATGCGGAGCCGCCGGTCAAGCACCACCACTGTGCGATCCGGGAGCGGCGGGACGCAACGGAATTTCCGGTCGCCACGGCGCGCCTGACGGGGCGTACGGACCTCAGCCCGCGGCCGGCGCCTCGTACTCGCCGATCAGCTGCGCCCGCGCCAGCGCGTGGAAGCGCAGGTGGAAGCCCACCACCGCCGGCGTGGCGTCCGCATCCGGACCCAGCTTCTCCTGGTCCACCGCGTACACCGTGAACACGTACCGGTGCGGCCCGTCCCCGGGCGGCGGCGCGGCGCCGCCGAAGTCCCGCGTCCCATAGTCGTTGCGCACGTGCACCGCGCCCTCGGGAAGCCCCTTCATGTCACCGCTGCCGGCACCGGTGGGAAGCTCGGTCACCGTCGCCGGGATGTCGAACAGCACCCAGTGCCAGAACCCGCTGCCCGTCGGTGCGTCCGGGTCGAAACACGTCACGGCGAAGCTCTTCGTCTCCGGGGGGAAGCCGTCCCAGCGCAGCTCGGGCGAGACGTTCCCCCCGGCATACACCTGATCGTCCTTCAGCTTCGCGCCCAGCGCCACGTCATCGCTCACCACGGCGAATGAGGGCACCGGCGGATGAAAATCGTGGGGCAGCGGTCGTCGCTTCTGCTCGGACACGTCGGACACTGGGACACCTCCAGTACGCGCGGACAGATGAAAGCGCCAGCCTAACGAGGGCACGCCGGTACGGACTGCGACCATAGGGAGTGTGCTTCATGTACTTCGGCAAAAAGGACGACAACCACCGCGACGGCACGGAACGGAACACCGACGACCGGCGAGCCGTCTCATGCGCGCGCTGACCGTCCTGCTGACCGCCCTGCCCCTCCTGCTCCTTCCCGCATGCTCCCCGGGGAACCAGAAGACGGAGAAGAACCCCTCCGCCACGGTGCCCTCCTGGGCGAAGGGCATGAAGACCGTCACCGAGGACCGGCTGCCCCCCGAGGCCCGCCGTACCCTCGAACTCATCGCCGCGGGCGGCCCCTTCCCCTACGAGAAGGACGGCTCCGTCTTCGGCAACCACGAGAACCGGCTCCCCCGGCAGGCCCGCGGCTACTACCACGAGTACACCGTCCCCACCCCCGGCTCCCGCAACCGCGGCGCCCGACGCATCATCACCGGGGAACACGCCGAACGCTTCTACACCAGCGACCACTACCAGACCTTCGAAGCGGTGGTGCACCCATGACCGGCCTGCTGCCCGCCCCCGGACTCCCCGGCGTCCTCGAGGGCTCCACACCCCCCGGCGTCTACCGCCTTCCCCCCACCGACGCCCCCTCGGACGTCATGGCGCTCGCCGCCCGAGCCGAATGGAAAGGGGCCCGGCTACGGCTCGACGGCGTCCACGACAAGGCTGCCTTCCTCGCCCGCTGTGCCGCCGACCTGGACTTCCCCGACTGGTTCGGCCACAACTGGGACGCCCTCGCCGACTGCCTCACCGACCTCTCCTGGTGGCGGGAGACCGGCCACCTGCGCGGCGTCCTGCTGCTGGCGGAGGACTGGGACACCTTCCGCAAGGGCGCCCCGGCCGACGCCCGCACGGCAGAGACCATCCTCGGCGAGGCCGTCGACTTCTGGTCCGGCAAGGACGCGCCGCTGACGGTGCTGCTGAGCTGAGGGAAGCGTGGGACCCCTGTGCAGGGGTCCCACGACCGTCCCCCGGAGAGACACGCCGCTCCCATAGAGGGGGATCAGAACCAGTTGCGCTTCCCGCCGACCTCGGCGAGCCACTGGTTCAGGTACGCCGCCCAGTCGGTCTGCGCGTACGCCTGCAGGTCCACCGTGAACGACCGGTAGGTGTCGCTGCCCGAGCCGAACATCCCCGGCTTCTTGTCCATCTCCAGCACGACGTCCATCTCACGGCCGTCCGCGACGAACGACAGCTCGACCTCGTTCAGCCCCCGGTACTGCGACGGGGCGTGGAACTCGATCTCCTGGTAGAAGGGCAGCCGCTGCCGCGTCCCGCTGATGTGCCCCTTTTCGAGGTCGGCGCTCTTGAAGGCGAAGCCCAGCTGCCCGAAGGCGTCGAGAATGGCCTGCTGCGCCGGGATCGGGTGGACGTTCACCGGATCGAGGTCCCCGGAGTCCACGGCACGGGCGATCGCCAGGTGGGTCGTCACGCCCACGCTCATCCCCGTCAGGTGCCGGCCCAGGAAGGTCGTGATCGGCGTCTCCCAGGGAATCTCCAGCCCGAACGGCACCGAGTGCACCGCTCCCGGCTGCACCTCGAACGCCCCACCGAGCTGGACGCGCGTGAACTCGACGTCCTGCTTGTACTCGCCGTCCTCGCCCTCCACCTCGACCCGGGCCTGCAGCCCCACGGAGAGCCCCTCGATCTGCTGCGCGACGGTGCCGCCCTGAATGCGCACCTCACCCTGCACCACGCCACCCGGGACGACGTTCTCCTCGAACAGCACCGTCTCGACGGACGCGCCACCCGCACCGAGGCTCGCCATGAGCTTCTTGAAAACCACTGCGCTCTTCCTCCCCGGACCCGCCTTCCGGGTCCTTCCAGTACGCTCGACCGGCATGATTGCCGCGCCTGACCGTATGCCACTCGCCCGGGAGTTCTTCGACCGTCCCGTCCTGGAGGTCGCCCCCGAGCTCCTCGGCCGCACACTCGTCCGGACGAGCCCCGAGGGACAGATCGAGCTCCGCATCACCGAGGTCGAGGCATACGCGGGCGAGGCCGACCCCGGATCCCACGCCTACCGCGGCCGCACGGAGCGGAACGCCTCGATGTTCGGGCCGCCCGGCCACGCCTACGTCTACTTCATCTACGGCATGTGGTTCAGCCTCAACCTCGTCTGCGGCCCCGAAGGGACCGCCAGCGGCGTGCTGCTCCGGGGCGGCGAGGTGATCAAGGGCGTCGACCTCGCCCGCGAGCGCCGCCCGAAGGCCCGCCGCGACCACGAGCTGGCCCAGGGACCGGCGCGCCTCGCCACGGCCCTCGACGTGGACCGCGCACTGAACGGCACGGACGTGTGCGCCGGCCCCGGCGCCCCGCTGTCGGTCCTGGAGGGCACCCCCGTCCCGGCCCGCCGGGTGCGGAGAGGCCCCCGTACGGGCGTCGGCGGCGAGGGCGCGATCCACCCCTGGCGCTTCTGGACGGACGGCGACCCGACGGTCAGTCCCTACCGCGCCCACGTCCCGCGGGACAGGAGTAAGGGCAGGCCGCAGGCAGGTGCTTGACTCCTGAGCCGCGAGGCCCTAACGTAGGCAAGCCGCTGGAGACGGGCAGCGCTGCGAGCGCGTACCGATCGGCGGCAACAACCACTACTGCAGAGACTTCCCGAATCGGGCTCTCTTTCGCTGCGCCTTCGGTGCGTCGAAAAGAGAACGAGGACCGGCTCGATTAGGAGCCGCAAGGGAAATCCGCTAACGTAGTGGACACGCCGGAAGGCGCGAAACAAACCCCGCTC
>NZ_JAIXMK010000102.1:0-40448 GCF_020328095.1 Streptomyces sichuanensis | reverse complement strand
GCACCGGCCGGTGGCGCCGCCCCCGCGATGCCCACGCGGGCCGGTGAGGATGCCCCCGTGGCGCCCGCACCGGCCGGTGGCGCCCCCGTGGCGCCCGCGCCGCGGCCCGGCGGGGAGGAGCGTGCTGCGGGCAGGGGTGCCCTGGCGCGGGTTTGTCGGGCCGGGCGGCCGTTGTGGGGGCGGTTCGGGCTGGCCCTGCTGCTGGGGGCCCTCGCCCTCGGGAGTGCCGTCGGTCTGATGGCGGTCTCCGGGTGGCTGATCTCGCGCGCCTCCCAACAGCCGCCCGTGCTCTATCTGATGGTGGCCGTCACCGCCACCCGTGCCTTCGGCATCGGCCGTTCCGTCTTCCGGTACGCCGAACGCCTCGTCTCGCACGACGCGGTCCTGCGGGTGCTGGCGGGGCTGCGGGTCTCGGTCTACCGGCGCCTGGAGCGCCTCGCCCCCGCGGGCCTGCGCGACACCCGGCGCGGCGACCTGCTCACCCGCCTGGTCGCGGACGTCGACGCCTTGCAGGACTACTTCCTGCGCTGGCTGCTGCCGGTCGGTTCGGCGGTGACGGTCGGCGTGGCCTCCGTGGCGTTCACCGCGTGGCTGCTGCCGGAGGCGGGCGCGGTGCTCGCCGCCGGGCTGCTGGTCGCCGGGCTGGCCGTGCCCGCCCTGTCGGGCGCGGTCGCCCGGCGCGCGGAGCGGCAGCTGGCTCCCGCCCGGGGCGAGTTGTCCACCCATGTGGTCGAGCTGCTGGCCGGCACGGCCGAGCTGACCGTCGCGGGTGCCCTGCCGGCCAGGCTCGCCCGGTTGCGTCGCGCGGACGCCGCCCTGACCCGCATCGCCCGCCGCGCCGGCGCCGCCGCCGCGCTCGGCGCCGGCCTGTCGGCCCTGGCCTGCGGCCTGACGGTGACCGGCGCGGCCTGGGCGGGCGTACAGGCCGTGCACGACGGCCGCCTCGGCGGCGTCTGGCTCGCCGTGGTCGTCCTCGTCCCCCTGGCGGCGTTCGAGGCCGTCATGGGGCTGCCGCTCGCGGTGCAGTACCGCCAGCGCGTGCGGCGCTCCGCGGAGCGGGTGCACGAGGTGCTGGACGCCCCCCTGCCCGTGCGCGACGGGACGGAACCGGCCCCGCCGTCGCCGTTCCCGCTGCGCCTGGCCGGACTCACGGCACGGCACCCGGGGCAGGACGCACCCGCTCTGGAGGACCTCGCGCTGGAGCTGACGGCGGGCCGGCGGATCGCCGTGGTCGGCCCGTCCGGGTCGGGCAAGACGACCCTGGCGCAGGTCCTGCTGCGCTTCCTGGACGCCGAGGCCGGCTCGTACACGCTGGGCGGCCGGGACGCCGTCGCGATGGACGGGGACGCGGTGCGGCGGCTGGTGGGACTGTGCGCGCAGGACGCGCACGTCTTCGACAGCTCGCTGCGCGAGAACCTGCGCCTCGCCCGTCCGGACGCGAGCGACGACGAGCTGCGCGCCGCGCTGGCGGCCGCGCGGCTGCTGGAGTGGGTGGAGGGCCTGCCGCAGGCCCTGGACACGCTGGTCGGCGAGCACGGGGCGCGCATGTCGGGCGGTCAGCGGCAGCGGCTGGCGCTGGCGCGGGCGCTGCTCGCGGACTTCCCCGTGCTGGTGCTGGACGAGCCCGCCGAGCACCTCGACCTGGCCACCGCCGACGCCCTGACCGCGGACCTGCTGTCGGCGACGCGGGGCCGTACGACCGTACTGATCACCCACCGGCTGGCGGGGCTGGCCGCGGTGGACGAGGTCGTGGTGCTGGAGAGGGGGCGCGTGGTGCAGCGGGGGGCGTACGAGGATCTGGCGGGCGCCGAGGGGCCGTTCCGGCGGATGCTGGAGCGCGAGGCCGGCGAGCCCGGGCAGGGGGAGGCCGGCGAGCCTGCGGCGGGTGCCGCGGCCGCCGGAGACGGCACGGACACCAGCCGTAAGGCGCTTTCCCTGGCAAATGGTACTTATTAGGCTTCCTGTCATGGCGTCGACCACAGGATCCTCCGACCCCCGGGACGACGTCCCGCGGGGCAGTACGGGCACGGGCGGCGGGGCCGCCCTCCCGGACTCGCTGGACGTCGCCACGGAGGCCACCCGCAGCCTCCAGGGCCTGTCCACCGAGCTGACCGGACGCGTGCCGCAGCTGCTGGAGGCCATGCGCTCGGTCGGCACCGGCCTGGACCTCCACACCACCCTCGACCGGATCGCCCGCACCGCCGCCGAACTTGCCGACGCCCGGTACGCCGCCATCGGCGTCATCGACGCCGGGGGTGAGGGGTTGTCGGACTTCGTCACCTACGGAGTCACGCAGGACCAGTACGAGCACATCGCCGCCTTTCCCGACGGCCAGCACGCCCTCGGCGTCCCCATCCGCGTCGCAGGCGAGATCTTCGGCAACCTCTATCTGACGGAGAAGCGCAGTGGCGGCCCGTTCGACCTCGCGGACCTGCACATGGTGAAGATCCTCGCCACGGAGGCGGGCATCGCGATCGGCAACGCGCGCGTGCACGACGAACGTCGTCAGCGCATGCGCTGGATCGACGGTTCGGTGGCCGTCACGACGGCCCTGCTGTCGGGCAGCGACGCCGAGGACGCCCTGTCCGTCGTCGCCGAACAGGCGCGCAGACTGGCCGATTCGGCCGCCGGGATCGTCCTGCTGCCCGACGGCGAGGGCGGCCTGGAGATGGTGGCGGTCTCCGCCGAGGACCCCGCCGGGCTGCTCGGGACGGTGATACCGCCGCACAGCCCCGTCGTCTCGCAGCTGCTGGAGGGGGAGCCCGTCTTCATCGACGACTCGGCCACCGACCCGCGCATGATCACCGAGGTGGCGCCCCGCTTCGGGCCGAGCATGCTGCTGCCGCTCAAGAGCGGCGACCGCGTGCTCGGCACCCTCGCGACCCCGCGGGGCCGTGGCGCGCGCAAGTACACCGCCACCGAGCGCACGCTGGCGACGCAGTTCGCCGCGCAGGCTGCCCTCGCGCTCGTCCTGGCGGAGGCACAGCGCGACCGCGAACGGCTCGCCGTCTTCGAGGACCGCGACCGGATCGCCCGCGACCTGCACGACCTGGTCATCCAGCGGCTGTTCGCCACCGGGCTGCTGCTGGAGAGCGCCCAGCGGCTGGCCGTCGTGCCCGAGGTCTCCACGAAGGTCGGCCAGGCGGTCGACGAACTGGACGTGACCATCCAGGAGATCCGCACCGCCATCTTCGCCCTGCAGCAGGAGCCCACGGAGGCGCCGGCCGGGCTGCGGACGCGCGTGCTGCGGGAGCTGGGCACGGCGGCCGTACCGCTCGGGTTCCAGCCCTCCGCGACCTTCCTCGGACCGGTCGACGCGAAGGTCGGCGAGCTCACCGGCAAGAACCTCATCGCCGCCCTGCGGGAGGCCCTCTCCAACGCCTTCCGGCACGCACGGGCGTCCCGCATCGAGGTCCTGGTCGACGCCACCGCCGCCCTGCCGGACGGGCGCGAGGCGGTGCGCCTGACGGTCGCGGACGACGGCGTGGGCATCCCGGAGGGCGGCCGGCGCAGCGGACTGCGCAACCTCGCCAAGCGTGCCGAGTCACTGGGCGGCTCCAGCTCGTACGGGCCGGGGCTGGGCGACGACGGGGGCGGCACGAAGGTGATCTGGGAAGCGCCCCTGTAGGAGCGCACCGGCGGGGCGCGTCGCACGCGTTTCTGACGGCATGTCCGTGCGAGGCAGAGCGTGCCGGTGGTGACGGTGCGTCCGTACGCGCGTACCCGCCGCTGTGCACGCGTCGGTGACGGTGCGTCCGTGCGGGTGCGTCCTTGTAGAGGTACGTGTCGCCCTATAGATGCGCGCATTCCTCCGAACGGTCTTCTGTGGGCGCGCCCGGCATGCGCTCACGCCAAGATCGCCACCATGCGATGGTCGTATCGTTCGTACCGCCGGACCCACCGGAGCCTGCGGACCCTGCGGAACCTGCGGACCCGCCCCGTGCACCGGCACGGCGGTGCGCTGCTGTGCGCCCTGTGCGTGGCGGTGGCGCCGTTGCCATCCGCCGCGCCCCCCGCCGGGCACGCACAGGAGCGGCTGGCACGCCTCAGCGCCGAGGTGCTCCGGCTGGCGTGGCAGACGGGATGGGTCCACCACCGCTACGAGCGCGGGCTGCGCGTGGCGAAGGACCAGAGGAAGCGGGCCGACCAGCTGGCGCGGCAACTGCACGGAGAACGGATACTGGCGGCCGTCCTGCACGAGGACGCCGGCACCGTGGCCCGGGCGCAGTACCGCACCGGCGGCTTCACCGCCCCGGGCAGCCTCGCGGCCGCCGCCGAGCCGCTGGCCCTGCTGGAGCTGCAGGCCAACGACTCCGACCGGCGGGAGCGGCTGGCCCGCATGGTGATCGAGGCCGACAACAGGAGCCGGGCCCTGGCTGCCGACCAGATGTCGACCTCCGCCTCCTGGCAGGCCCTCGACGCCGACGTCACCCAGCTGCGCGCGGAGAAGAAATTGCTGGAGGAACGGCTGAGCCGGGCCCGTGGCGAGCTGAACAGCCTGGCGGCCGCGGCCGTCCGCAACGGCCGTTGCACCCCCGTCGACCTCGACGGCCTGCAGGGCGAGCTCCAGGACAACCAGAACGGCGCGGACCGGGCGGCCGCGATCTCCCCCAGCGGCTTCACCCGCCCCCTGCTGACGTACGAGCTGACCGCACGCTTCGGCGGCACCGGGGCGCATTGGGCGGGCGGGCACACCGGTCAGGACTTCGCCGTTCCCACCGGGACGCCCGTGCGCTCGGTGGGCAGCGGGACGATCGTCTCCACCGGCTGCGGGGGGCCGTTCGGCATCAGCATGGTGGTCCGGCACGAGGGCGGCTGGTTCTCGCAGTACGCCCATCTGGCGGCGCCGCTGCTCGGGGCGGGCCGGCAGGTGCGCGCGGGCGAGTGGATCGGGCTGTCCGGGACCACCGGGAACTCCACCGGGCCGCACCTGCACTTCGAGATCCGCAAGTCGGCGGAGTTCGGGTCGGCCGTCGAACCGGTGGCGTGGCTGCGGGCGCGCGGCGTCCTTCTGTAGGCGCACGCCCTGCCGGGCGCCGGGGCGCCTAGGGCAGGCCGTGCAGGAGCTGCTCGATGACCGCCGCCACGCCGTCCTCGGTGTTCGCGGCCGTGCGGTGGGTGGTGGCCGCCAGCACCTCGGGATGGGCGTTGGCCATGGCGTACGAGGTGCCCGCCCAGGTGAGCATCTCCAGGTCGTTGGGCATGTCCCCGAACGCCACGACCTCCTCGGGCGCGATACCGCGCTCGGCGCAGCAGCGCGCCAGAGTGCTGGCCTTGCTGACGCCCGGCCCGCTGATCTCCAGCAGGGCGGTCGGGCTGGAACGGGTGAACGAGCCGTGCCGGCCGCCCGCCATGCGGGCCAGGTCCAGGAACTCGTCCGGGGCCAGCTCGGGGTGGAAGGCGAGCAGCTTGATGATCGGGTCGCCCTGGCCGTCCCCCGCCGCCAGGAGCTCCTCGGCGGGGGCTATCCGGGCGTCCGGGTCCAGCTGGAACGGCGGATAGTGCGGTTCGTAGTCGAAGCGCGAGGTGCGTTCCAGGGCGAAGGAGGCGCCGGGGGCCGCGGCGCGCACGGCGCGGATGATGGCGAGGGCGGCGGCGGACTCCAGCGGGCGGACCTCGACGCAGCGGCCGCCGTCGTGCAGGTCGACGACGACGGCGCCGTTGGCACAGATCGCCAGGCCGTGGCCCTGCACGTGGTCGCGGACGACGTCCATCCAGCGGACCGGGCGGCCGGTGACGAAGAAGACCTCGATGCCCGCCGCCTCCGCCGCGGCCAGCGCGGCGACGGTGCGGTCGGAGACCGTCTTGTCGTCGTGCAGCAGGGTGCCGTCGAGGTCGGTGGCGATCAGCCGGGGAACAGCTGCGGTCCGGCCTGCGGCCGGGGTGTCGGGCTCGGTAGCTGAAGTCACGGCCCCATTCTCGTCCACGCACCCGGGCAGGCGTACGAACGTACGGCCGGAAAGCCCCGTGCGCCCGTCCGCCGGGGCCAGCGCCTAGGCTCGGTGGCATGCGACTGAGCACCGTGATCCTTCCCGACCGCCGCTGGGCCGAGGGCGGCCGCGACTCCTGGCAGCGTGCCGAGGAGCTGGGCTTCGACACCGCTTACACCTACGACCACCTGTCCTGGCGCACCTTCCGGGACGGCCCGTGGTTCGGCGCGATACCGACCCTGACGGCGGCGGCCGGCGTGACGTCCCGCATGCGGCTGGGCACGCTGGTCACCTCGCCGAACTTCCGCCACCCGGTGACGCTCGCCAAGGAGCTCATCTCCCTCGACGACATCTCCGGCGGGCGGATCACGCTCGGCATCGGTGCCGGCGGCTCCGGCTTCGACGCCACCGCGCTGCGGGCGAGCGGCGAGGAGGCGTGGACGCCGCGCGAGCGCGCCGACCGCTTCGCGGAGTTCGTGCCCCTGCTGGACCGGCTGCTCACCGAGGACGTGGTCTCCCACGACGGCGAGCACTACTCGGCGACCGAGGTGCGCAACATTCCCGGCTGCGTGCAGCGCCCCCGGCTGCCCTTCGCGGTGGCCGCGACGGGCCCGCGCGGCATGCGGCTCGCCGCCCGCCACGGGCAGGCATGGGTGACCACCGGCGACCCGAAGCTCTACGAGACGGGCACGCCGGAGCAGTCTCTGGCCGCCGTCGCCGGGCAGATCGAGCGCCTCGGGGAGGTGTGCGCCAAGGCCGGCCGGGACGTGGCGGAGCTCCGCAAGGTGATGCTGACGGGCTTCACGCCGGACCGGCCGCTGGAGTCCTTCGACGCCTTCGTCGACTTCGCCGGAGCGCACGCGGAGGCGGGCATCGAGGAGATCGTCGTGCACTGGCCGATCACCGACTCGATGTTCGAGGCCGACGTCGCCGTTTTCGAAAAGATCGCCACGGAGGGCCTCGCGCAGCTCGCCTGAGGCGGCGGGTGGGGTGCCGGCCGGGGGGCGGTGGCTTGCCCTCTACTGCCTGCTGCCGGTCGCTACGGCGGACATGCTGCACGTGCCGCGGCCCGGAGGGCCGCGGTGTCTACGGCTCCGCCGCTCGGCGGCCCGTGTCTCACCGGGGCGGGAGGAGGCCGTCCATCACGCGGGCGCGGACTTCGCGCTCGGCGGCGGCCGCGATGAACGCTCCCGCGTTCTCGGGGCCGACCAGCTCCCGGACCGCCCGGACGACCGCGGCGGGCAGGCGCACCTCCTCGGTGGTCGCCGCAGAGGGGTCCGTGGCAGCGCCCGGCACGGGCCCGGGGCTGTTGCCGCAGCCGTCGCTGGGGCGGTCGTCAGAGCCGTCGGCAGGGCCCTCGCCGGGGTCCACAGCAGGGTCGACGGCAGGGCCCTCGCCGGGGTCCACAGCAGGGCCGTCGGCACGGCCCTCGTCGGGGGCCTCGGCAAGGCCATCGCCCGCCCCCTCGGCCAGGCTGTCGCCCGCATCCTCGCCAGGGGGCTCGGCCGAGCCGGCCGGGGGCGGCTGGGGGAGGTGGTCGCGTAGGTGGCGCGTTGCCAGGGTGTGCATGGCGCGGGCCAGTTCGGCGTCCACCGTTTGCTGGGCCAGGGGGCGCAGGCGGCGTACCAGGGCGGCGGCCTGTGCTGCCTCCTCGTCGGTGGGGGGATGGCCGAGGTACGGGTGGAAGACGTGCTCGGTGGTGAAGTCGAGGAAGCGGCCCGCGATGTGCTCGACCTGGGTGCGCAGCTCGCGCAGGTGCCCGGAGATGGCGGTGAGCGGGACCCCGGCGGCGTGGAGCTCGGCGGCCACGGCCAGCTCCTGGGGGCTGGGCACGAGGAACGCGTCGGGCGAGGACGGCAGCCGCACCAGGACGCCCAGCTCCACCGCCTCCTCGACGGCCCGGTCGTTCCGTTCGCCGCCGAAGCGCGCGTCCAGCTCGGCGCGGGTGATCCGGCCGGACTCCTCGTCCGTCCACGGTCCGTCCACCTCGACCGCCAGCCCCAGCACCCCGCCGAGCCCGCGGCCGGTGTCCCAGGCGTCCAGCAGCTCCTTGATGCTGGCCAGGGTGTAGCCCCGGTCGAGGAGGCCGGAGATCTGGCGGAGGCGGGCCAGATGGGCGTCCCCGTAGACGTTGGCGCGGCCGCGCCGCTCGGGCCGGGGCAGCAGCCCGCGGTCCTGGTAGGCGCGGATCGTGCGGACCGTGGCACCGCTGCGGTGGGCCAGGTCCTCGATGCGGTACTCGGCCGGCGGCAGACGGCCGGCGGCCGGGGCGGGGCCGGAGTCGGGCATGGCGAGGATCCTCATCGCCTCAGGAGGCGGCCGCGCGGCCGATTGCGCCCGCCGCGGCCCGGGCAGCCGGCGAGCTCGCCAGATAGGCGACGGCCTTGCGCAGCGAACCCTCCTGGGAGGGATGGTACGACCGCCGCAGGTAGCGCGGAACGGCCGAGCCCAGCTGCCCCCAGGTCGGCAACAAGCCTTTCGCGACAGCTCGCTTGTGCTCCCCCAGGGAGTAGCGCGAGCGGCCCGCCGACTGCGGGTCGTGCCGCATCAGATAGGCGCTGCCCCACGACCACAGGTACAGCAGCACCGGAGCGGTGATCGCCATGCCCAGCAGGCGGCGGGCGTAGCGCGCGGGGTCCTCGCCGCCGCAGTGCTCGTACATGTCGAAGGCCACCGAGCGGTGTTCGACCTCCTCGGCGCCGTGCCAGCGCAGCAGGTCGAGCATCACCGGGTCGCAGCCGGCGCGGTCGAGGGCCTCGGCGTGCAGCACCCAGTCGCCCAGGACCGCCGTGAACTGCTCGACCGCGGCGATCACGGAGAGGCGGAAGCGGAGCCACTCCCGCTCCGGGACGGGCAGGCCGAACGGGGGCTTCTCGCCCAGCAGGACGTCGAAGAGGAAGTCCACCTGCCGGGTGTACGGGCCGGTGTCCAGGCCCTGCGCGGCGAGGTGGTCCAGCACATGCGCGTGCTGCACGCTGTGCGTCGCCTCCTGGCCCATGAAGCCCTTGACGTCCTTGAGTAGCGCTTCGTCACGCACCAGCGGCAGGGCCTCCTTGAAGACCTTGACGAACCACCGCTCGCCGGCCGGGAGCAGCAGGTGCAGCACGTTGATGACGTGGGTGGCGGTGGGCTCGTCCGGTATCCAGTGCATCGGGGTGCCGTGCCAGTCGAACGACACCCGCCGCGGGGCTATGCGGTGGGGGTGGCTGTCTCTCATCGTGGGTCTCCTCTACAGCGGGGGGTCGATCCGCGCGATGGCGCGCCCGAGCCGGGGCGCGAAGCGGGAGACGAAGCGCAGGACGTGTGCCTCGGGGGCCACCGGCAGGACGGCCCGGTCGTGGATGACGGCGCGCAGGACGGACTCGGCGACCTTCTCCGGCGGGTAGTTGCGCTTCGCGTACGCCCGGCCCACCTTCTCCCGGTGCCGCCGCTGCTCCTCCTCGGACAGGCCCGCGAAGCGGGTGGCGGCGACGATGCCGGTGTTGACGATGCCCGGGCAGATCGCGCTGACCCCGATGCCCTTGCCCGCCAGCTCGGCGCGCAGGCACTCGGTCAGCATCAGCACCGCCGCCTTGGACGTGCTGTAGGCGGTCAGCGACTTTGACGGCTGGAAGGCGGCCGCCGAGGTGGTGTTGACGATGTGGCCGCCCTGACCGCGCTCCGCCATCTGCCGGCCGAAGGCCCGGCAGCCGTGGATGACGCCCCACAGATTGACGTCGAGAACGGCACGCCACTCCTCGGCCGTGGTGTCCATGAACGTGCCGCCCAGACCGATGCCGGCGTTGTTGACCAGCACGTCCACCACGCCGTACTCGGCGGCGACTTTGGCGGCCAGCTTCTCCATCGCCTGCTCGTCCGAGACGTCGCAGCACTCGGCCCACGCCTCCTGCGCCCCGGTCAGCCGGGCCAGCTCCGCCGTACGGGCCGCGCCCGCGGCGTCCCGGTCGACGGCGACGACCC
The DNA here is from genome assembly GCF_020328095.1 of Streptomyces sichuanensis. Taxonomy (NCBI): domain Bacteria; kingdom Bacillati; phylum Actinomycetota; class Actinomycetes; order Kitasatosporales; family Streptomycetaceae; genus Streptomyces; species Streptomyces sichuanensis. The sequence continues at coordinate 30,558 of NZ_JAIXMK010000102.1, read as the reverse complement.
GGGCCCCGGCCTCGGCGAAGGCGAACGCGGTGGCCCGCCCGATGCCGCTCGCCGCGCCCGTCACCAGCACCAGCCGTCCGCCGAAGTGCCGGGCGTACGGACCCGTGCCCGCCGGCGGCCGGGCGGGCGCACCGGATCGCCGGGCCGTCTCCTGGGCGGTGACGAACTCCGCGATCCAGGAGGCCATCTGGTCGGGGCGGGTGCGCGGCACCCAGTGCTTGGCGGCCAGCGTGCGGCGCACCAGCCGGGGCGCCCACCGCCCGAGGTCGTCGTAGAGCCGCTCGGAGAGGAACGCGTCGCCGGTCGGGGTCACCAACTGGACCGGCACGTGGGCGTAGGCGTCGGTGCGCGGGTCGCGCAGCCGTGCACGGACGTTGTCGCGGTACAGCCAGGCGCCGTGCGCGGCGTCGTCCGCCAGTGAGCCGGACGGGTGGCTGCCGGCCGGCAGCCGCTCCGCGCGCTCCAGCATCCGCGGCCACCGCCTGCCCAGCGGCCCGCGCCACGCCGCCTCGGGCAGCGCGGGCACGTGCAGGGCGCCCACATACCAGGACCGGGCCCCCTGCCCGAGGAGCTGGGCCACCCGGCGCGGGGTGGGCCGGGCCATGCGGTCCTTGATCCAGTGCCCGAAGTGGTCCAGGGAGGGGCCGGAGACGGAGGTGAAGGAGGCCACCCGGCCCTCGGTGCGGGCCACCGTGACGAACTCCCAGCCCTGCACCGAGCCCCAGTCGTGGCCGACCAGATGCACCGGGGCGTCGGGGCTCACCGCGTCGGCGACCGCCAGGAAGTCGTCGGTGAGCTTCTCCAGCGTGAACCCGCCGCGCAGCGGCACGGGAGCCGTGGAGCCGCCGTGGCCGCGCACGTCGTAGAGCACCACGTGGAAGCGGTCGCGCAGCCGCCGGGCGACGTCGTACCAGACCTCCTTGCTGTCCGGATAGCCGTGCACCAGCACCACCGTGGGGTCCGTGGCGTCGCCGAGCTCGACGACGCACAGCTCGACCCCGTCCGAGCGCACGCGCCGCTCGCGCGCGCCGTCGATCCCTCTGCCCTGCCCGTTCATGCGACCGCCCTCTCGTCCCGTCGGCGCCGCACGTGCGGCAGATCGTCGTCCAGCCAGAACGCGCTCTCCTGCGGGTCCCGCGAGTCGGTGACCACCAGAAGCTCCTCGAACTTCACGCCGGTGCCCCGGAAGCCCAGGTGCGGCTCGACCGCCCACAGCCCCGGCCGGGGCGGATGGTCGGAGAAGCGGTACGGGCTCCACAGCGGCGACCAGCCCTCGCGGTGGCCGTGCAGGGCGTCCGCCGCGAGCCCCTTCAGGGACTGCACCCCGAACCCGAACAGATGAGGGGACCAGCGGCGCTCACGGACCCGGTCCACCTTGTGCGCTATCACTCCGAAGGGATAGGCGCGGTGCCGGTTGGCGTAGCCCTGGCGGACCATGAGCCGGTCCACGTCCTCGTAGATCTCCCGCAACGGCCGGCGCTCGCGCACCTCGCGCAGCACCAGGTCGCGGTGTGCGCCCAGGTCGGCGAGCATCCGCTCGTGCAGCGGGTCGGAGCCCAGGCAGCCGGCGTAGCCGACGTCGGCGGTGAAGCCGCGGTGCACCGGGGCCAGGTCGAGGATGAACGGCATGCCCGGCTCCAGCCGGCGCCCGGTGGGGAAGAACTGCAGCGGCACCCGGAACCCCGCGAAGGCCGTGCGGTCACCGAACCACGCGAACGGCAAGTGGAACCAGTCCCGCACTCCGCGCTCGCGCAGCCACTCCCGCTGCATGCGGGCCGCCGCCCGCTCGGTCACCCCCGGCCGGAGCTGCGCGGCCACCGCCTCCGCGCACGCGTACGCCAGCCGCTGCACCTCCCGGAAACCGCGCAGCTCCTCGTCGAACCGCCCTGCCATGCCGCCCTCCGACCCCGTCCGAAGCCGCACCCGCACCTGCCGACGCACGCCAAACCGGCCGTCTCGCCCGCACGTTGACACCAACGAATGTGACAATGACCGGAGGCTGCGTCAAGGGTCACGGCGCGCCTGTGGAAAACCTCCCCACCCGTCGCAGGGGGTGGCCCCTACGGGCGCATCAGACCCGAGGACTACGCACAAACCGGCATCTGGTCTGACGACGTCTGTGGCCCACGCCACTACCGTCGACTACGTGACTGTGATCGCCACCGAAAGCCTCAGCAAGCGGTTCCCCCGGGTGACCGCCCTCGACCGGCTCTCCGTCGACATCACTCCGGGAGTGACCGGGCTGGTGGGGGCGAACGGAGCCGGCAAGTCGACGCTGATCAAAATCCTGCTCGGGCTCTCCCCGGCCACCGAGGGCCGCGCCGAGGTCCTCGGCCTCGACGTGGCCACCCGGGGCGCCGAGATCCGCGAGCGGGTCGGCTACATGCCGGAGCACGACTGCCTGCCGCCCGACGTGTCGGCGACGGAGTTCGTCGTCCACATGGCGCGGATGTCCGGCCTGCCGCCCACGGCCGCCCGCGAGCGGACCGCCGACACGCTGCGGCACGTGGGTCTGTACGAGGAGCGGTACCGCCCCATGGGCGGCTACTCCACGGGCATGAAGCAGCGGGTGAAGCTGGCGCAGGCCCTCGTCCACGACCCCCAGCTGGTGCTGCTGGACGAGCCGACCAACGGCCTCGACCCGGTCGGCCGGGACGAGATGCTGGGCCTGATCCGGCGCGTGCACACCGACTTCGGCATTTCGGTGCTGGTCACCTCGCACCTGCTCGGCGAGCTGGAGCGCACCTGCGACCACGTCGTCGTCATCGACGGCGGCAAGCTGCTGCGCTCCTCCTCCACCGACGAGTTCACCCAGGTCACGGGCTCCCTCGCGGTGGAGGTCACCGACTCCGACGCCCACCCGGACGGCACGGCGGCCCTGCTCGCCGCCCTCACCGGCGCGGGCCTGGTGAGCCGGCCCGCCGGCCGGGCCGCCGACGGCTCCCCCGCCGCCGGCCCCGTGCTCCTGGTCGACCTGGTCGACGAGGGGACGTACGACGTCGTCCGCGACGCCGTCGCCGACCTCGGCCTCGGCCTGGTCCGCATGGAGCAGCGCCGGCACCGCATCGCCGAGGTCTTCCGCGACGACGACGGGAGCGGCGGCGAGCCCGCCCCCCAGACCGCCTGGGGCGCCGGATGGCGCAAGACGCCCGGCCCCCGCCACGAGCAGCAGAACGGAGGCACGTCCGATGCCGCCTGAGACCAGGACCCCGGCGGCGCCCGGCCGGCCGCAGCCCGCCCAGGACGTCATCCACAACATCGGCTACCGCACGTACGACGGCCCCCGCCTCGGCCGCGGCTACGCCCGCCGCTCGCTGTACTCCCAGAGCCTGCGCGGCGCCTACGGCCTGGGCCGCTCGGCCAAGTCCAAGGTGCTGCCGATGATCCTCTTCGGTGTGATGTGCCTGCCGGCCGCGATCGTCGTGGCGGTCGCCGTCAGCACCAAGCTCAACGAGCTGCCCGTGGACTACACCCGCTACGCCCTGTGGCTGCAGCTGGTCATCGGCCTCTACGTCGCCGCCCAGGCGCCGCAGTCGGTCTCCCGGGACCTGCGGTTCAAGACCGTGCCGCTGTACTTCTCCCGCCCGATCGAGCGGGTCGACTACGTGGTGGCCAAGTTCGCCGCCATGGCCTCGGCCCTGTTCGTCCTCACCGCCACGCCGCTGCTGATCCTCTACGTCGGCGCGCTGCTCGCCAAGATGGACTTCACCGAACAGACCGAAGGCTTCGCCCAGGGGCTGGTCTCGGTGGCCCTGCTCTCCCTCCTCTTCGCCGGCATCGGCCTGGTCGTCGCCGCGCTCACCCCGCGCCGCGGCTTCGGCGTCGCCGCCGTCATCGCCGTCCTGACCATCCCCTACGGGGCGGTCAGCACCATCCAGAGCATCGCGCTCCACAGCGACAACTCCACGGCCATCGAGTGGCTGGGCCTCTTCTCGCCAATCACCTTGATCGACGGCGTGCAGACGGCGTTCCTGTCGGCCACCACCTCCTTCCCCGGCGGCAACGGCCCCGGTGCCGCCACGGGCGCGGTCTACCTCCTGGTCGTCCTCGCCCTGATCGCCGGCTCCTACGGGCTGCTGATGCGCCGCTACCGAAAGGCCGGGCTGTGACCACCATCCGCATCGACAACGTCTCCCGCTGGTTCGGCAACGTGGTCGCCGTCAACGACGTCTCCATGACGGTGGCGCCCGGCGTCACCGGCCTGCTCGGCCCCAACGGCGCCGGCAAGTCCACGCTCATCAACATGATGGGCGGCTTCCTCGCCCCCTCCGCCGGCACGGTGACCCTCGACGGCCAGACCATCTGGCGCAACGAGCAGATCTACCGCCACATCGGCATCGTTCCCGAGCGCGAGGCGATGTACGACTTCCTGACCGGCCGGGAGTTCGTCCGGGCCAACGCCGAGCTGCACGGCCTCGGCGACCGCGAGGCCCAACGGGCCCTCGCCACGGTCGAGATGGAGTACGCGCAGGACCGCCGGATCGACACGTACAGCAAGGGCATGCGGCAGCGCGTGAAGATGGCGTCCGCCCTCGTCCACGAGCCGTCCGTGCTCCTGCTGGACGAGCCGTTCAACGGCATGGACCCGCGCCAGCGCATGCAGCTGATGGACCTGCTGCGGGCCATGGGCGCCGACGGCCGCACCGTGCTGTTCTCCTCCCACATCCTGGAGGAGGTCGAGCAACTGGCCGCCCACATCGAGGTGGTCGTCGCCGGACGGCACGCCGCCTCCGGCGACTTCCGCAAGATCCGCCGCCTGATGACGGACCGCCCGCACCGCTACGCCGTACGGTCCAGCGACGACCGCGCGCTCGCCGCCGCGCTGATCGCCGATCCCTCGACCTCCGGCATCGAAGTGGACGTCCGGGAAGGCGTCCTGCGCATCCAGGCCGTCGACTTCGGCCGCTTCACCGAACTCCTGCCGTGCGTCGCCCGCGCGCACGGCATCCGGCTCCTGACGGTCTCGCCCTCGGACGAGTCCCTGGAATCGGTCTTCTCCTACCTCGTCGCGGCCTGAAGGGAGCGGTCACAGCCCATGTACAACCCCACTGTCGCCCGGCTGACCTACCGCGGCCTCCTCGGCCGCCGCCGGGCCCTCATCCTCTTCGTGCTGCCGGCCCTGCTGCTCGTGATCTCGGCCGCCGTCCGCATGCTGACCGGAGCCGACGACAACACGGCCACGAGCGTCCTGGGGGGCTTCGCCCTCGCCACGATGGTGCCGCTCATCGGCGTCATCGCCGGTACGGGCGCGATCGGCCCGGAGATCGACGACGGCTCGGTGGTCTACCTCCTGGCCAAGCCCGTCAAGCGCCCCACGATCATCCTCACCAAGCTCGTCGTCGCCATAGGCGTCACCGTCGCCTTCTCGGCGGTGCCCACCCTCATCGCGGGCTTCCTGCTCAACGGCAACAGCCAGCAGATCGCCGTGGCCTACGCCCTGGCCGCCACGGTGGCCTCGGTCGCCTACAGCGCGATCTTCCTGCTGCTGGGCACGGTCACGCGCCACGCGGTCGTCGCCGGGCTCGTCTACGCCCTGGTGTGGGAGTCGCTGTTCGGCAGCCTCATCCCCGGTGCGCGGACGCTGAGCGTGCAGCAGTGGTCCCTGGCCCTGGCCGAGAAGACCGCGGGGGCAGGAGCGGTCACGGCGGACGTGGGCCTGCCGCTGGGGCTCACGCTCCTGACCGGTGCCACCGTGGCCGCCACCTGGTTCGCGGCCCGCAGGCTGCGCGCGCTGACGCTCGCCGGGGAGGAGTAGGCCCGCACCGGCCCATCGGGCACACGCCCTAGGAGAGGGCCCGCGCGATCGCCATCTGTTCCGGCTGCAGCGCGGGCTCCCCGTCCTCGATGTCCCACAGGCAGTTCTGCAGGACCCGTCCCAGCGTCCAGCACACCGCGCGCTGCCGGTCCAGGCCGAGGACGTCGGTCATCAGGTCGAACCGGCGCCGCACCGCCCGCGCCACGTCGCCCGTCGCCACGACCTCCTCCCAGCGGTTGCCGATCGCCGGCAGCAGGTCGAAGGCCGGGTCGCCGGCCAGCGGTTTGGGATCGATCGCCAGCCACGGCTCACGGCCGGCCCCCGGCAGCGACGCCAGCACGTTCTCGTAGTGCAGGTCCCAGTGCAGCAGCCGGTCGCCGGCCTCGCCGACGACGTCCCTCACGGCCGCCGCGCACGAGGCCAGCAGCCGGCGTTCCCCGGGATCGGCCAGCCGCGGCAGCGCGTCCGGCACCTCGGCGAGCATCGCCGCCGCCACGTCCGCCAGCCGGCGCATGCCGGCCGGCGGCGGGGCCTGCTGCAGCCGCCCCAGCAGCTCGCTGAGGGCCAGCAGCGCGGCCTCGGCGTCCGGGACGTCCCTCAGCGAGCGCCCGGCGTCCAGCCGCTCCAGCAGCATCGTGCCGGTCTCCGCGTCCTCGTCGAGGAGACGGACCGCCCCCGCGCCGCCCCACGCGCGCAGGGCGTGCGGCTCGCCCGCGCTCTCGCCGGTGACCGGCTGCAGCTTCAGCGCGGCCGGCGAGCCGTCCTCGCGCAGCACGGGCAGGACGAGCGCCACCGCGCCGTGCGCCGCGGGCCCGTCGGCCTTCAGCCCCCACCGGTCGAGGAGGTCCGCGGCCAGCTCCGGCAGACCGGCGACCCACTCCGGGCCGCCCTCGCCCTCCGGCATGGTGGCGTGGTTGTCGACGAGACCGGCCGGGACCGTGATCCGGGCTGCACTGTGCACGGGGCGTCTCCTCCTACGGCACGGGCGTGCCGTCTCACCCCTCCAACGCGTCAGATCTTGCGATTGCGCCCGGCGCCCAGCCCCAGGAAGAGCAGCGCCGTGCAGGCGACGAGCAGCAGGGCGACGGGCAGCGTCCAGTCGCCGGTCGCCTGGTGCACCGCGCCGATCGCGAACGGGCCGACGGAGGCGAGGAGATAGCCCCAGGTCTGGGCCATGCCCGAGAGCCGGGCCGCCGTGTGGGCATCGCGGGTGCGCAGCACCATCAGCGTCAGCGCGAGGCCGAGGAGACCGCCCTGGGCCACGCCCATGAGCGTCGCCCAGACCCAGGCGCCCGCCACCGGGGCGATCAGCAGCCCCGTGACGCCGGCCGCCATGAGGGCGACCACGGCGACGGCCAGCGGCCGTTGGTCGCTCATGCGCCCGGCGAGCATCGGCACGACGAACGAACCGGCCATCTGCACCAGCGTGTAGAACGCGTAGACCATGCCGGCCTGGCTCTTGCTCATGCCGTGGTCGGTGAAGACCGTCGGCATCCAGGCGATGCACACGTAGGCGATGAGCGACTGGGTGCCCATCAGCAGCGTGACCTGCCACGCCAGCGGGGACCGCGTGAGGGACGTACGCGCCTCGGAGACCGGGCGCGGCGTCGCGGCCGCCGGCCCCTGCCCGGCGCCGCGGCGGGCGACGGCGGCCTGCGGGAGCCACACGAGCGCCGCGACGACCGCCAGCAGCGCCCAGGAGGCGAGGGAGCCCTGCCAGCCGCCGAGGGCGTTCTCCAGCGGGACGGAGGTGGCCGCCGCGCCCGTGGCGCCGAGGATCAAGGTGGTGGAGTACAGCGCCGTCATGCTCGCGGCGCGGTCCGGGAAGTCCCGCTTCACCAGGCCGGGCATCAGCACGTTGAGCAGGGCGATCGCCGTTCCGACGAGCGCGCAGCCGACGAAGAGGGCCACGACGGGGGGAGTGACGCGCAGCAGGATGCCGGCGGCCAGCAGGACGAGCGCGCCGCACAGCACGGCCTCCGTCCCCCAGCGCCGGGCGAGCCGGGGCGCGACGATCGAGCCGAGGCCCATGAAGACCAGCGGAATGGTCGTCACCAGGCTGCTCGCCGCGGCCGCCAGGTGGAAGTGGTCGCCGATCTCGCCCATCAGGGGAGAGACGCCGGCGAGCGCGGCCCGCATGTTGAGCGAGGCGAGGACGATGCCGAGCATCACCAGGGCGGGGTGCGCGCGGCGCCCGGCGGCGCCCGCGGGAGCGGGCGCCGGCTTCGCCTCGGCGCCCGTGAGGGGCTGCTCGGCGGCTATGACGGGTGTGTCCGGCCTCGTTTCCGGCATGGGGGTGCTCTCCAAAGGGGGGTGCGGTGAGGTGGTCGTCGCTCCGGCGCGCTCCGGGCCGGTCAGTGTTCGGCGAGCAGCGACTCGACGGCCTGCTTGGGGCGCTCCAGCAGCACCCGGGCGGCCCGGCCGGCCGCCTCGGGGTCACCGGAGGCGATCGCGTCCATGAGCGCGTGGTGGTCGCCGTGGATGATGCGGGGCATGTCGCGGTCGCCGAGCGCGGTGACCAGCGCCTCGCGGACGGAGCTGCTGAACCAGGCGTAGGTGGCCGTCAGCGCGGTGTTGTGCGCGGCCTCCACGACGGCCCGGTGGAACTCGACGTCGTGATCGGCGTACAGCTCCAGGTTGCCGGAATCCGGCTGGCCCTCGGCGTCCTCGAACGCCCTCTGCGCGTCCAGTGCGGCCCGCATCCGCTCCAGGTCGGCGGGCTCGTGCCGGTGCGCCGCCAGCCGGGCGGCCTCCGCCTCCAGCGCGATGCGCAGCTCCAGGACGTCGCGCACTCCGGCGCGCTGCAGACCGCGCATGATCTCGCCGGGGTCGGCCGTGGAGACGACGAAGGTGCCCTCGCCCTGCCTGGAACGCAGCATCCCGGCGTGCACGAGCACGCGGACGGCCTCGCGGACGGTGTTGCGTCCCACCTGCAGCTGCTCGGCGAGCGCGTGCTCGGTCGGGATGCGCTCGCCGACGGCCCACTCGCCCGCGGCGACCTGGGTGCGCAGCTGTTCCACGACGGTGTCCACGAGGGACTGGCGTCCCGCAGCTCGCAGTGCCATGCGTCCTCCGACGATGCCGATCCAACCGGTTGCCCAGTCATCCTACAACTGGTTGTCCTACAACTGGCAGGGTCGTCGAACGGGCCGGGCCGTCCAAGGGCCGGGCCCGTCCAACGGACAGCGCCGTCCGGCCGGCAAGGCCGTCGGCTCCGCCGTTCCCCGGGCTGTGGCCCGGGCGCCGGGCTACCGTCGAAGGGTGACAGTCGACGCGATACGTCTGCGGATCCGCTCCTGGGTCCGTTCCTCGCCCGGCACTCACATCTGGCTGCTGATCATCGGGATCACCAGCCTCGTCATCGCCTCCGCCAGCGAGGGCCTGGAGAGCTTCCTGCTGCACCGCACCAGCAGCAACATCCACGAGCTCAACAAGCACCCGATGCAGTCGCTGCTCATCAGCGGCTTCTGGATCGCGAACCCGTCCTCGTTCCTGCTCTACGTCGTGCTCTTCGAGCTCTTCCACGCCAACGTGGAGCGCTGGATCGGCACCCTGCGCTGGCTGGCCACGGTGGCGGCCGCGCACATCGCGGCGACGCTGATCAGCCAGGAGGTGCTGTTGCTGGCCATCCAGAGCCACTCGGCGCCGCGTTCGATGAAGCACGTGGTCGACATAGGGGTCTCGTACGGACTCGCCGGCTCCGCCGGTGTCCTCACCTACCGCGTGCCGCGGCCCTGGCGCTGGTGCTACCTGGCGGGGACGGTGCTGTTCTTCGCCGTGCCGCTGCTGACCGGCGGCACGTACACCGACGTCGGGCACGCGATCGCGCTGGCCCTGGGCCTGGCGTGCCGGCCGCTGACGCGCGGCCGGCCGGAGTGGGACTGGGACGGGCGGCGGGCCCGGCGCGCGGTGCCCGCGGCTGTGCCCGAGGCCGTCAGACGGCGGCTGGGCGGAAGAGGCGCTCCAGGACGACCGCGATGCCGTCCTCGTCGTTAGAGGCCGTCACCTCGTCCGCCACGGCCTTCAGCTCCGCGTGCGCGTTGGCCATCGCGACGCCGTGCCCGGCCCAGCCGAACATCGGAACGTCGTTGGGCATGTCGCCGAAGGCGATCGTCCCGGCCGCCTTGACGCCCAGCCGGCGCGCCGCGAGCGACAGGCCGGTGGCCTTGCTCAGGCCCAGCGGCAGCAGCTCGACTATGCCGGCACCCGCCATCGTGACGCCCACCAGACCGCCCGCGACCGCACGCGCGACCTCGGCCAGGGCGTCGTCGTCGAGCCGCGGGTGCTGGATGTAGAGCTTGTTCAGGGGCGCCGACCAGATCTCTTCCGGATCCGTGATCGGGACGGCGGGCAGCGGCCCCTCCTGGACGTGGTACCCGGGGCCGACCAGGACGTCGCCGTCCATGCCGTCACGGCTGGCGGCGAGGTACAGCGGGCCGGTCTCGGCCTCGATCTTGGCGAGCGCCAGCCCGGCCAGCTGCCGGTCCAGCGTCACCGACGTCAGCAGCCGGTGCTCGCCCGCGTGGTAGACCTGCGCGCCCTGGCCGCAGACGGCGAGGCCGCGGTAGTCCAGGGCGTCCAGGACGTGCCGGGTCCAGGCGACGGTCCGGCCGGTGACGACGATGTGCGCCGCCCCCGCCGCCGTGGCCAGCTGCAGGGCGGCGCGGGTGCGCTCCGAGACGGTGTCGTCGGAGCGCAGCAGCGTGCCGTCGAGATCGGTCGCGATCAGCCGGTACGGCAGCGGAGCGGATCCGTCTGCGGCGTCGTCACTCACTTGGCGAGGGGCTCCAGCAGCTCGCGGCCGCCCAGGTACGGGCGGAGCGCCTCGGGCACGCGCACGGAGCCGTCGGCCTGCTGGTGGTTCTCCAGCAGCGCCACGATCGTGCGCGGCACGGCGCACAGCGTGCCGTTGAGCGTCGCCAGCGGGCGGACGTTCTTGCCGTCGCGCATGCGGACGGACAGGCGGCGGGCCTGGAACTCGTTGCAGTTGGACGTGGAGGTCAGCTCGCGGTACTTGCCCTGGGTGGGGATCCACGCCTCGCAGTCGAACTTGCGCGAGGCCGAGGCGCCCAGGTCGCCGGTGGCCGTGTCGATGACCTGGAAGGGCAGCTCAAGGCTGGTCAGCCACTGCTTCTCCCACTCCAGCAGGCGCGCGTGCTCGGCGTCGGCCTCCTCCGGCGCGACGTACGAGAACATCTCGACCTTGTCGAACTGGTGCACGCGGAAGATGCCGCGGGTGTCCTTGCCGTACGTTCCGGCCTCACGGCGGAAGCACGGGGAGAAACCGGCGTAGCGCAGCGGCAGCTGGTCCGCCTCGATGATCTCGTCCATGTGGTACGCGGCGAGGGGGACCTCGGACGTGCCGACGAGGTAGAGGTCGTCGTTGTCGAGGTGGTAGACGTCCTGCGCGGCCTGGCCGAGGAATCCGGTGCCCTCCATGGCGCGCGGCTTGACCAGCGCGGGGGTGAGCATCGGCGTGAAGCCGGCGGCGGTGGCCTGGGCGATGGCGGCGTTGACGAGGGCGAGCTCCAGCAGCGCGCCGACGCCCGTCAGGTAGTAGAAGCGCGAGCCGGAGACCTTGGCGCCGCGCTCGACGTCGATCGCGCCGAGCGCCTGGCCGAGCTCCAGGTGGTCCTTGGGCTCGAAGCCCTCGGCGGCGAAGTCGCGGCGGGTGCCGACGGTCTCCAGGACGACGAAGTCGTCCTCGCCGCCGCGCGGCACGTCCGGGTGGACGAGGTTGCCGATCTGCAGCAGCAGGCGCTGGGCCTCCTCGGCGGCCTCGTCCTGCTCGGCGTCGGCGGCCTTGACGGCGGCGGAGAGCTCGCCGGCCTTCTTCAGCAGCGCGGCCTTCTCGTCGCCGGCGGCCTTGGGGATGAGCTTGCCGAGCGCCTTCTGCTCGGAGCGGAGCTCGTCGAAGCGGACGCTCGACGACCTGCGCCGCTCGTCGGCGGAGAGCAGTGCGTCGACGACGTCGACGTCCTCTCCACGGGCGCGCTGGGAGGCGCGCACACGGTCGGGGTCCTCACGGAGCAGGCGAAGGTCAATCACCCCTCCAGGCTACCGTCGTGCACTGCGATCGCTCGACGCGATATTCCTTTTCCTTCCGGTTTGCCCCACTCTGGGGTGAAGGGAAAAGCCCGTGATCCCCCCGCGCGGGCGCCCGCGGGGATTTCTGGAAAACCGGAAAAGGAGGGGCACAGGGGGCGCAAAGGGGCCGCGCCGACCGGCGAGCGGCCTTGTGGAGGACGGGAGTTGAGGACACCCGTTGTCCACAGGAAGTGATCCTTCCGGTTCTTTGTCCACAGGGTGTGCGCGAAATCTGTGGATGCCGGAATCTCGCCTTCCGCCTCTTCTGTCATTCGTCAGAGTTTCTCCGGCCAAACATCGTCCGGACACTCTTTGGGATGGGTTTCTCTCCCCCTAAGGGGTTGTTCGAGGCTTTTCGGTAGACGCAGGGGCGCGGGCCGGCCGGAGGGGGGCTGTGGACGGCCCCTGCGGCCGACCGCGGCGATTTGTCGACCTTGACCGTTTCGCCGCGCTTCTCGACACCTCGCTGTGTCGACTTATCCCCAGCTTCGGGGGTGCCTGTGGATAACCCTGTGGGAAAAGCCTCAGGCCCGGCCGTCCTGGCAGCGTGCCAGCCACTCCGCCGCCGCCACGAAATCACCGTCCGAGGTCCCCGGCCGCACCGAGAAGGCATCCGTCCGGACGTCCGGGTCGACACCCGCACGCGGGTACGACCCCAGGAACCGCACCTCCGCGCACGTCCGCTTGAGCCCCATCAGCGCCTCGGCCACCCGGCGGTCGGTGATGTGCCCCTCGCAGTCGACCGAGAAGCAGTAGCGGCCCATTCCCTGGCCCGTCGGCCGCGATTCGATCCGCATGAGGTTCACGCCCCGCACGGCGAACTCCTGCAGGTATCCCAGCAGCGCACCCGGGTGGTCGTCCCGCTGCCACATCACCAGGGACGTGCGGTCCGCGCCCGTCCGCGCCGCCGGCCGCGCCGGACGGCCGGCCAGCACGAAGCGGGTCTCCGCGTTCTCCGCGTCGTGGATCTCGGTGACCAGCGGCTGCAGTCCGTACGTGGCCGCCGCGAACTCCCCGGCGAACGCGGCGTCGTAGCGGCCCTCGCGCACCAGCCGCGCCCCGTCCGCGTTCGACGCCGACGACTCCCACACCGCGTCCGGCAGGTTGGCCGCCAGCCAGTTGCGCACCTGCGGCTGGGCGACCGGGTGCCCGGTGACCGTCTTGACGTCCTCCAGCCGCGTGCCGGGCCGCACGAGCAGGGCGAACGCGATCGGCAGCAGCACCTCGCGGTAGATCATCAACGGCTCGCCCGTGGCCAGCTCGTCGAGCGTCGCGGTGACGCCGCCCTCGACGGAGTTCTCGATCGGCACGAGCGCGGCCGCGGCCTCGCCGCCCCGCACCGCGTCGAGCGCGGCGGGCACGGAGACCATGGGGACGAGCTCGCGGGTGGCCGCCTCCGGGAGAGTACGGAGGGCGGCCTCGGTGAACGTGCCCTCCGGGCCGAGGTAGGTGTAGCGCGTTGCCGACCTCACGCGATGTCCCTCCGAGCGATCATCTGGTGGAGCAGCCACCATACCGATGCCCGTGCGGGGCCGTCCGCGGATGCCCGGTGAGGCCCGCGCGGGGACGGCCGCCCCGCCGTGGGCCCGGGATCACCCCTCCAGCAGCCGCTGCCCCACGTACTCCCCCGGAGCGCATCCGCCCGGCACCGCGAACACCCCGCTCGCCTCGTGCTTCAGGAAGCGCGAGAGCCCGTCGCCGCGGTCCAGCTTCCGCTGCACCGGGGTGAAGCCCTTGCGCGGGTCCGCCTGCCAGGCGATGAACAGCAGGCCCGCGTCCGGAGCGCCGTCGTCCCGGAAGCCGTCGTGGTACGAGAACGCCCGGCGCAGCATCGCCGCACCGCGGTTGGTCGCCGGCGAGGCCACCCGGACGTGCGCGTCGCCCGGAATCGCCAGCACCCCGTCGGGACCCATCTTGTTGAAGTCCGGGCGGGTGGTCTCGGTGCCTCCCGACAGCGGGGAGCCGTCCGACTTCCGGCGGCCGATGATCTTCTCCTGTCGCTCCAGCGACAGGTTGTCCCAGCTGTCGAGCAGCATCCGGATGCGCCGGAAGACGACGTACGAGCCGCCGGCCATCCACGCGTCGGCACCGGTGCGGTTGTCCGGCACGAAGATCCGTTCGGCGAAGTTCGCGTCGGTCTCCTTCGGGTTGTTTGTCCCGTCCATCTGGCCCATGAGGTTGCGGCCGGTCATCGGGTTCTCGGTGGCGCCGGGTGTGCGGTTGAAGCCGTTCATCTGCCAGCGCACCTTGGCGGTGTCCGCCGCCAGCCGCTGCAGCAGCCGCAGCGCGTGGAAGGCGACCAGCCCGTCGTCGGCGCCGATCTGCACCCACAGGTCGCCCTCGCTGCGCTTGGGGTCGAGGGCGTCGGCGGTGAAGGCGGGCAGCGGCTCCAGCGCCTCGGGGCGCTTGGCCTTGAGACCGGTCCGGTCGAAGAAGGTGCGTCCGAAGCCGATGGTGACGGTCAGGGACGACGGCCCGGCGTCGAGGGCGATGCCCAGCTCGTCGCCCTGGGGCGTGCGGCCCTCCATCATGTCCGCGGCCGCGGCCGACCAGCGGCGCAGCAGGGCCGCGGCGGCCTTGACGTCGGCCTTGGGCGCGAGGTCGAAGGCGGCCAGGTGCCCGTGCGCCTGCGAGGGCTGCAGGATGCCCGCCTGATGGGTGCCGTGGAAGGCCACGTTCGCCGAGCCGACCGAGGAGAGGGGATCGGGTTTGCCGCGCACCACCGACACACCGGTGGCACCGGCGGCACCGCCCGCGACGAGCGCGACGGCGCCGGCGGCACCGGCGGTGCCGAGCAGCCGCCGGCGGGAGACGCCGCCGGTGCCGTTGTCGGAGATCTTCTGCACGTCCTCGGGGGACGCGTCGCCGGAAAGGGTGTCGGTCCTGTCAGCCATCAGTTGATCTTCACGCTCTCGATCTCGGTGACCTGGTCGATGTCCGAGGTCCGTACGGTCAGGGACAGCTGCCAGTCGCCCGCCATGGGCAGTCGGAAGCCGGTGGCCTGCCAGCGTCCGACGGACTGACGCACGAGGGCGGCCCGGAGTGGACCGATGCGCTGCGTCGTCTCGGTCATGGCCAGTGTGAGCTCAGGGACGTCCACGGGGCGTCCGGAGGGATCCGTCAGAGTGACGGAGACGGTGGTGGCGCCGGAGCGCGCCGGGTCGACGGTGACGCGGGCGGTGCCGCGGCCGTTCGTCCCGCCCGTGTCGTAGGCGAGGCGCACGTCGGCGGGGCCGGAAGCGGCCGGAGCCGTGCCGGCCGCGCCCGCCGCCCGCTTCTGCCCGGCCTCGGCGCGGCCGGGCTGGGTGCCGGTCAGCAGCGTGGTGACGACCAGCAGGGCGACGGCGACGACCGTCTCGGCGAGGACCGAGCGCCGCAGTCCGCTGCGGTCCGCGTCGGCGTCGCGCTCCCGCAGCCCGCTCGCCTTCTCGACCGCGGCCCGCTGCCGGGCGAGCTGGGCGGCCCGGACGGGATCGGCCGCGGCGGTCCTGGCCGCGGCGGGCACCCCCACCGGGCCCCTGGTCCGGCGGACCGTGCCGGCCGCCGTGCCGGAAGCCTGCCCGGCCGTCCCGCCGTCGGCGAGCCGGCCGGTCCAGCGCCGCGAGAAGAAGGCGACGGCCAGCATGACGGCGACCAGTGCCACCTTCAGCAGCAGCCAGCGCCCGTACTCGGTGCCCGTCAGGGTGCTCCACGAGAAGCCGACTTGTCGCCACGACTGGTAGAGCCCGGTCGCCACCAGGACGCACACCGAGGCGAACGCCAGGCGCGAGAAGCGCTCCACCGCCGGGCGCCCGATCGCCTCACCGGACCGCAGCACGGCCAGCAGCCCGGCCAGGCCGCCCAGCCAGACCGCCACGGCCAGCAGGTGTGCCACGTCGACGGGCATGGCCAGCCACGGCTGGATGCCCGCCGAGGCGTGCTCGGCCATCGCCCACGTCGCCGCCAGCCCGGCCGCGACGACGAAGCCGCCGATGCCCAGCCCGTAGGCGACGTTCCGGCGCGCCGCGTCCGCGCCCTCGCCGGAACGCCCGTCGCCGGCGCGGTCGTCGCCCTCCCGCGCCTGCGGTGCGTACGAACCGAACAGCACCGCCAGGAAGACGGCCGCCGCGCTCAGCAACAGCAGTCGCGACAGCAGCGCCGCGCCCGGCTTGGTGGCCAGCACGTCGCCGAGCAGCGACAGGTCGGGGACCGAGCCCAGTCCCTTGCCGCTCGTGTACGCGCCGCGCAGCAGCAACAGCGCGGTCGTGGAGACGAACAGCGTGACCCAGCCGGCCACCGCGATCCGCTGCACCGGCCGCGAGGCGCGGCACACGCCCGCGAAGACACAGCCGCCGACGAGCAGGACGAAGCCCGCGTACGCCGCGAGGCGGCCGGTGCCGTAGAAGGTGTCGACGGCCGGGTCGATCGTCGTGGCCGCCGACCGCACGGTCACCACCGTCTTCGACGGGGCGCCGACGGAGAAGGTGAAGGCCCCGGCCACCGGGTGGCTGTCCGCCGAGACGGCCTGCCACGCCACCGTGTAGGTGCCGTCGCCGATCCCGCCGCGCAGCGTGACGGCGGCCGACTCGGACCTGCCGTCCACGTGCTGGGGCCGGCCCTCGTCGACCCGCTCGCCGCGCGGGTCGAGGACCCGCACGGAATCGGCGCTGAGCAGCACGCCCTCGGAGAAGGTGAGCTCCACCCGCTGCGGGGCGGCCGGCACGACCGACCCGTCGGCGGGGTCGGTGGAGGTGAGTGCCGCATGGGCCGACGCCGTGCCGGCGCCGAGCGTCAGCACGCACAGCAGCGCGGCGAGCACGGCGGCGAGCAGCGACGGCACCCGCCCGGTGATCGCGGTCTTCATCGCACGTCAGTCCTCGGTTCTCAGACCTTGGGACGGAAGGTCGTGCTCTCGACCGGCACCTTGATCTTGATGGGTGCCGAGGTGGCGAAGTGCAGGGTGAACTCGATCTTCTCGCCCGTCTTCGGCTTGTGGCTGAGCTTGCCGAGCATCAGGTGCGTGCCGCCGCGCGCGAGCGACAGCTTGCCCTTGGCCGGCACCTCCAGCTCCGCGGCGTGCTTCATCTGCGAGCCCTCGGTGGTGTGGAGGGTGGCGTCCGCGGAGAGCGGCGTGGTGACCTTGGTGAGCCGGTCGGCCTTGCCGCCGTCGTTGGTGACGGTGAAGTAGGCGGCGGCCATGTCGGCCATCGCCGGCTGCGGCAGGTAGGCGCCGCTGACCGACAGGTCGGGCTTGCCGGGGGAGAGGGCGTTCTTCTCCGACTGGCATCCGGTCACCAGGAGCAGGCCCCCGGCGACGACGAGCGGCAGGACGGCGGCGGTGGCGGTGGTGGTCCTGCTCATCTTCTTGGCGCGCATCACGGGTTCTCCCCCTTGATGATCTTCGGGAGATCCTTGGTGTACTGCTCGGACGTGGTGGACGAGGTGTAGATCCAGTGGCCGCCGTCGTCCTTCGGCGAGAAGCCGACGACCTCGGCGCCGTGGCTGACGGTGACGGAGCCGTCCTTCTCCTTCTTGGCCGGCTCGACGAGGATGCCCAGCGGCTTGGCCGCGGCCTGGATGGTGGCGAAGTCACCGGTGAGGCCGACTATGTCCTGGCCGCCCTGCGCGTCCAGCCACTCGCGCATCCGCTTGGGGGTGTCGCGCTCGGGGTCGGTGGTGACGAAGACGACCTGGAGCTTGTCCTGGTCCTCCTTCGGCAGCTTCTTCTCGGCGGCGGCGATGTCGGCGACGACCGTCGAGCAGACGTCGGGGCAGTAGGTGTAGCCGAAGTAGAGCAGGACCGGGCGGCCCTTGGTCTCCTTGACCAGCTCGTACTTCTTCTCCGAGGTGTCCGTCAGGACGAGGTCGGGCTTGGCCTTGGGCGAGTCCAGGGTGATCGCCCCGGTCCTGGCGGGCTCGGCGGAGACGTCGGCGGCGGGCTTGTCGCCGGAGCCGCCCGAGCCGCCGCAGGCGGTCAGGGTGAGCGCGGCGGCCGCGGCCAGGACCGCGCCCACGAACTTGGTGCGCATGGAGTGCTTCTCTCCAGGGAATCGGTCGGTGCTGCCGGCCCGGCGGGCGCGCGGACGCGCCGCCGGACCGGCCTTACGGGCCTTGGGGAGCCGGACCGGCTCAGGCGGCGGAGCGGCGGCGTCCGGCGACGACGCCGAAGACCGCACCGGCCACGCCGACGACGATGCCGACGACGCCCAGGACGCGGGCGGTGGTGTCGGAGCCCGAGGACTTCTCCGCGGCGGCCGTCCCGGCCTCGGAGCCCTTGCCGGCCTTGTCGCCCGCGGCCTTGTCGTTCTTGTCGTCGTGGTGGTCACCCGCGCCGGCGGTGGAGCCCTTGGCGACGAGCTTCAGGACCGGGGCCGGGTGCTCGGCCTCGTGGCCGCCCGGCGTCGAGGCGTCGATCCAGCGCACGACGTCGTCGTCGGAGTAGGTCTGCAGGGCCTTGAAGACGAGCTCGTCGGTGTCGGTCGGCAGCTGGCCGACGGACAGCGGGAACTGCTGGAACTGCCCCGGCTCGATCTTGCCGCCGGTCCAGGTGACCTTGGAGACGGCTTCCTCGATCGTCTTGCCGTGCACCTGCAGCGGCTTGTCGAGCTTGGTCTTCTCGACCTTGACCTCCCAGCCCGGCACGGCCTGCGGCATCACGGAGGCCAGCGGGTGCTTGGGGTCGAGGCTCAGCTCCAGCTTCACCGTCGAGGCGTTGTCCTTCTCGTTGGGCACCTTGACGGAGATGGTGCTGTAGCCGCCCTTCTCGGCGGTGCCGGGCTGCACGCTCACGTGCGCGGAGGCGGGGCCGGCGAGCAGCAGCAGGCTGCCGGCGGCGATGCCGCCGACCAGGGCGGTACGGGCGGCACGGAGACGACGGGACGAAGTCATGGGGAAACACTCCACGTGGCAGGAGAACAGAGGGGGATGGCGCGCGTGCGGCGACAGCGCGAACACCCCCTGCCGCTCCTTGTCCGGGCAGTGGTGCGTCGCGTTCGTCAGGCCGCGAGGGCGTAGCGCGGCGGGCCCCGCCTGATCACCAGGTGGCGCAGCTCCGGCTCGCGGGCCGGGCGTTCGTCCTCGGCGTCCGTCGGACGGCCGGGCACGACGAGCGGCTGCGCCGCCGGTACGCGGACGAGCAGTAGCAGCGACCGCAGCGCGCGGACGAGCGTCGCTTCCGCGAGACCGCGCGCGGACTGCGCCGACAGCCGCACCGCTCGCCACAGCGCGGCCTCGCCGCGGCGCAGCAGCCAGCCCAGGGCCAGCGCGGCGAGGAGGTGGCCGAGCGTCATCGCCGGCGAGGGCAGCAGCGCGTGCCACAGGGACGCCGGGGCGTCCTGGCCGGCTCCCGCCTGGTGGACGGCGGGGTGGACGGCCGGGTCGAGGCCGGCGTCCGTGATCACCTGGCGGGCCTCGGCGGCGGACAACGGGCGCTGGTTGCAGGTGAGCTGCGTGGCGAAGTGGATCAACCCGCCCTCGGCGCCGGCCCGTCGGCCGTCCGCCGTGCCGGACACGGCGGAGACCGACGACGCGGCGTGCTGCCCGAGGCCGAAGAGGGTGTGCAGCGCGAGCTGTCCGACGGCCAGCAGGGCCGCGATCCCCGGCAGCGAGCGCTCGCGCCCGGCCAGCGGCGCGGACACCGCGAAGACGGCCAGGAAGGCCGCGGCCAGCGTCCACGGGGGAACGCTCGCGCAGGAGGCCAGCACGTGCCCGCCCGCGGACAGCAGAACGCAGACCGCGGTGAACACCGCGGCCCGGATCAGTCGCAGATCGGCGCCGGCGCGCGCGACGGGGTGAGGCATGGCTGCGCCATCATCCCACCGGCCCCATCGATTCCCTACGGCAGGGGTGGAAAGGGGACCTCCGCCGGAGGCACTCATTCCGGTCGCGTCCCATACACGCCTTCCCCCACATGGCGCGTCGGCCGAATGAGCGGTCTCACACGGCCGGCAGGCTTACACACCGCCTCGCGCGGCTATACGTATCGGTATGTCGAGCCGCAGCCAGGAGGCTGAGCATGAGCATTTGGTGGTCACTCCACTTGCGGCGCGAGGCCGCGAGCGTTCCGCTCGCCCGTCGGCTTCTGATCGGTGCCATGGAGACGGCCGGGGTGGACCCCGACACCTCCTACGACCTCGCGGTCGCACTCAGCGAGGCGTGTGCCAACGCGGTCGAGCACGGTGGTGACGCATCCCCCGGCTATCGCGTGACCGCTCTGATCGACGGTGACACCTGTCGCATCGAGGTCACGGATTCGGGGCCGGGCTTCACCGACCGGCCCGTACGGGCCGGACGGCAGCCGGCCCGCCCGCTGCAGCCCAGGACCCCGGCCTCCGTCCACGACGAACACGGCCGGGGTCTCTTCTTGATCGCTTCCCTCACCGATCACGTCCGCGTCCGCAACCGCCCGGGCCGCCCGGGCGCCGTGGTCAGCTTCGACAAGATCCTCAAGTGGAGAGAGGGAGCCCCGCCGGCGGGGGCCCTGCTGAGGGCCTCGTGAGCACGGCACGGCCCCGGCAGGCCAGGAGACGGAGACGGGCCGGCGAGGAGACCGGACCGGCCGGTCAGGTGATCGTGATCGGCAGCGGGTGGACCTCGGTGACCGGATGCCCGGCCCGCTCGTGGACGCGCTTGACCGCATCCGCCGAGGGCGCCTCGGAGAGGCAGTAGACGGTGCCCGACTTCGGGTCCGCCCACGCCCGCTCGAAGTGCACGCCCTCCTCGCGCTCGATCGCCTGGTCGGCGCGGTGCGCGGTCGCGAGCTGGTCCTTGGTGATGCCCTGCATGCCGTGATGGACGTCCATGAACTTCGTCATGGCCGGCACCTCCCTCGTACGGAAGCCCCTCCAGCCATGATGCGCCCGCCGCTGCCCGGCTGCCCCCGGGGCGCGGACGACCCCGCGGCCGCCGGGAGCGGCCGCGGGGTCGTCGTGGACCGGCCGGGTGGGCCGGGTAGGCCCGGGCGCGGCGGGCGCCGCGGCGGTCGTCAGCCCTTCAGGCCCGCCATCCACGCCTCGACGTCCGCGGACGTGCGCGGCAGGCCGGCGGAGAGGTTCCGGTTGCCGTCCTCGGTGACGAGGATGTCGTCCTCGATCCGGACGCCGATGCCCCGGTACTCCTCCGGCACGGTCGTGTCGTCGGCCTGGAAGTACAGGCCGGGCTCGACGGTCAGCACCATGCCGGGCTCCAGGACGCCGTCCACGTAGGTCTCCGTGCGGGCGACCGCGCAGTCGTGGACGTCCAGGCCGAGCATGTGACCGGTGCCGTGCAGGGTCCAGCGGCGCTGCAGGCCCAGCTCCAGGACGCGCTCGACGGGGCCCTCCACCAGGCCCCACTCGACCAGCTTCTCGGCCAGGACCCGCTGGGCGGCGTCGTGGAAGTCGCGGTACTTGGCCCCCGGCTTCACGGCCGCGATGCCGGCCTCCTGGGCCTCGTAGACCGCGTCGTAGATCTTGCGCTGCAGCTCGGTGTAGGTGCCGTTGACCGGCAGCGTGCGGGTGACGTCGGCGGTGTAGAGCGTGTGGGTCTCCACGCCGGCGTCGAGCAGCAGCAGCTCGCCGGAGCGCACGGGGCCGTCGTTGCGCACCCAGTGCAGGGTGGTGGCGTGCGGGCCGGCGGCGCAGATGGAGCCGTAGCCTATGTCGTTGCCCTCGACGCGGGCGCGCAGGAAGAACGTTCCTTCGATGTACCGCTCGCTGGTCGCCTCGGCCTTGTCGAGGACCTTCACGACGTCCTCGAAGCCGCGGACGGTGGAGTCGACGGCCTTCTGCAGCTCGCCGATCTCGAACGCGTCCTTGACCAGGCGCTGTTCGCTGATGAAGACGCGCAGCTGCTCGTCGCGCTCGGCGGTGACCTTGTCGGTCAGGGCCGCCTCGATGCCGGCGTCGTGGCCGCGGACGTTGCGGACGGGCCCGGTGGCCTCGCGCAGGGCGTCGGCCAGCTCGCGCACGTCCTTGGCGGGCAGGCCCAGCAGCTGCTCGGCCTCGCCCAGGCTGCGCCGGCGGCCGACCCACAGCTCGCCCTGGCCGTCGAGCCAGAACTCGCCGTTCTCGCGGTCGGAGCGCGGCAGGAGGTAGATCGTCGCCTCGTGGCCGTCGGCGGTGGGCTCCAGGACGAGCACGCCGTCCTGGGTCTGGTCGCCGGTGAGGTACACGTACTCGGTCGAGGCGCGGAAGGCGTACTCGGTGTCGTTCGAGCGGGTCTTGAGGTTGCCCGCCGGGATCACCAGGCGCTCGCCCGGGAAGCGGGCGGACAGCTCGGTACGGCGGCGCGCGGTCTCGGCGGCCTGGGCTATGGGGCGCAGGTCGTGCAGCTCCGTGTCGGCCCAGCCGGACTTCATGTTCTCGGCGAGCTCGTCGGACACGGCCGGGTAGAGGCCGTTCTTCCGCTGCTTGATCGGCTCGTCGCCTTCGGGGTTCTCGGGCGCGGGCTGGTGCTCGGTCACTGCGTTTCCTCCTCGAACGGGGCCGCTTTCCATCGTATGTGTGGGGGAAAGTGCCCGAGAAGGCTGTGACCGAACAGTCAGCGAAGGCCGGACATATGTTCAGACCGGTGGTTCACCCGTCTTTCCGGGCGAATGTGCGGCTCAAACGCGGCTCTCAGGTGAAGTGGGCCACGAGGAGGATGACGTCCTCGCCGTCCGCCGGGGAGGCGTCCTCGGGCAGCACCGTCCGCAGCACGTGGTCGGCGATGGCGTCGGGGTCGTTCCGTGCGGCGCGGGGCACGCTCGCCGCGGCCGAGTGCAGCCGGGTGTAGGCGCGGTCCATCGTGTCGCCGGTGCGGTGCAGCAGGCCGTCGCTGTAGAAGAGGAGCGTTTCTCCGGGCTCGGGTTCGATGTCGACGCTGGGCGCCTCCCAGCACGTCAGCATCCCCAGGGGCGCCGAGAGCGAGGTCTCCACGTACTCGGCCCGCCCGGACCCGATGATCAGCGGTGAGCAGTGCCCGGCCCCCGCGACGACCACCTTCCGCTCGGCGGGCTCGCAGTAGGCGAAGAGGGCGGTCGCGGCGCGGGTCGGCTCGGTCACCCGCAGCAGCAGCTCCAGGTCGGAGAGGACGGCGACCGGATCCTCGCCCTCCATGACGGCGTACGCGCGCAGGGAGGCCCGGAGCCGTCCCACCGCGGCGACCGCCTCCGGTCCGGAACCAGTGATTCCGCCGATGGCGAGGCCCAGGGCCCCCTCGGGCAGCGCCAGCGCGTCGTACCAGTCGCCGCCGCCCCGCGGCCCCGGGCGGTGGCGGACGGCGAGGCGGACGCCGGGCACCCGGGGCAGCCGGGTGGGCAGCAGCTCCTCGTACAGCGCGGCCACCGTCTCGCGGGCGTGCGTCAGCTCCAGCAGCCGGGCCAGGTGCTCGGTCGCGTAGCCGCAGTAGAGGCCCGCCAGGTGGCGCTGGCGCCGGGTGGGCTCGGCGGGCTCGTCGTACAGCCAGACGGCCGCGCCGATGCGCCCGGCAGCGGGCGGAAGGCTCGATTCCGGGCTGCTGGACTCCGCACGGGGGGAGGAGGCCGGCGACTCCAGCGGGACGGCATAGCTGGCGGCGTAGCCCAGACGGGCCGCGACCTCGCGGTGGCGGGGGTCGAGGCCGTCCTCGCCCGGGATGTCGGGGTGGGTGGTGCCGGACCGGTCGCCCACGGGCGGCAGGTCGTCCAGCAGCCCCACGTACGGGCCGGGCGCGGCGGAGCCGGGACCGTGGTCGTGCGGGATGGTCTCGATGTGGCCGAGGTCGGCGCGGCCGAGGCCCAGGGCCACCGTGACGGGGTGCGCCGCGTCGCCGTCGCCGTGGAGCGTGACGAGGCCGCGGCCCGCGCCGACGAGCGAGGCGCCGGCCCGCAGCACCTCGCGCAGGGCGTCGTCGAGGTCCGCGGTCCTGGCCAGCCGTTCGGTGAGTTCGTGGAGGGTGGTGAGGTCGGAGACCCAGCCCGCGAGGCGGTCCTGGACCAGGGTGCCCGGCGCGGGAGGCGCGGAGGAGGAGGCGGACGCCGCCGGAGCGGCGGGGGCGATCTCGGGCGCGGTGGCGGGGGTGGGGACTGCAGGGGCGGAAGTGTGCGCGGGCGCGGGGGCCGGTGGGCTGATTCCGGCCACTTTCGGCAGGTGGGGCGTGGTCATGGCCGGCTGTTCCGGCCGGGCCGGGCGGCGGGGCGCTCCGGGCGTGGCGGGGAGCCGGCCCGCGGCGCTTCGCCGAGACCGCTCGACCCGCTGGCTGGCCAGGGCTTTCTGCGCAATAGCATCGCAAACCCCCTGTCGTGTTGCGTGCTATCAGTGCTCCACATGTACACGCCCGGGCAAGGGAATGTCCAGCATTGGACCAGTGGGATTGGTGGTGTCTGATGAGGTTCCGTCCCCCGCTGAAGTTTGGCCGGAAAAAACTGCTGCGGCCCGCGATTTGCGGTCGACTGGCGTCGCTCCAACAACGCGTCACATCCACCACGGTGGGTACGTACTCGGAGAAGGGCAGCGGCAGTTGGGGCCGTCCCGCAACCCGGCGGCGGACCCGAGCGTCTTATCGGTCGACGGCCACGCCCATCCCCGAGCGGCGTGGGGCAACCCATGCCGCGGGCGAGGGGCGCACCGGTTCAGCACGAAGCGCCATCCGCGCGCCACCCCCCGCCAGGTTTCACGCTCGGCCCGTGGCGTGATGCGCTGCGTTGTAGGCGCAGCGACGCGTGATCCACCTGGTGTGCCGGTCACAGGGGCAGCGGCGCGTTGAGTACCGCGCCGAGCAGTGCCCGTAGTGCCATGTAGTCCCCGAGGTCCCGGGGGCTGCGCGTAGTCCGTGCAGTCCATGCAGTCCACGCGGTTCCTGCAGACCTTGCAGTCCCTGCAGTCCCTGCAGTGCCTGTCTCAGTGCCATGTACGTGCAAGACGGTCCCCGCCGAAGGCGGGGACCCCCCTTCGGCGTTCACGGAAAGGAACGAGCGCTCATGCGCGAGATCCTCGGAAGGCGACGCAAGCTCTCCCTCCGGCGGGCCGGCCGTTCCGCGGTGCTCACCGCGGCCCTGACCTACGCCACGGAGTGGCAGTGGCCCGTGCTCCCCGGTGTGGGGCTGCGGCCCGGCATCGGCCGCGTACGCGAATGCGGCTGCCCCGATCCCGACTGCGTGGTCCCCGGTGCCCACCCGTTCGACCCCGGGCTGCTCGCGGCGACCACGGACGCCCGCATGGTCCGCTGGTGGTGGACCAACCGGCCCGAAGCGCCCGTCGTGCTCGCCACGGGCGGCCGGGCGCCGTGCGCGGTGAGCCTGCCGGCTGTGGCCGGGGCCCGTGCGCTGGCCGCCTTCGACCGTGCGGGCGTCCGGCTCGGCCCCGTGGTCGCCACCCCGACCCGCTGGTCCCTGCTGGTGGCGCCGTACTCGCTGGAGGTCCTCGGCGAGCTGCTCAACAGCCAGGACTGGGTGCCCGGCTCGCTGCGCTTCCACGGGGAGGGCGGCTACGCGGTGCTGCCGCCGTCCCCCACGGGCGCCGGGCGGGTCCGCTGGGAACGGGCCCCACGCCCGGCGGGCGCCGCTGCCGGCGGCCGCGGCGGACGGTCCGGCGCCGGCCGCCGGCTGGACGGCCTGGCGCGTCCCTGGCTGCCGGACGTCGCCTCGGTGGTCGACGTCCTGGTCGAGCAGAGCGTGCGCAGCACGGGCACGCCCGGTGGTGGCGGCAGCAGGCTGGCGTACTGACCGCGCCCGCTGCGCGGGGCCGGTGGCGGGTGCTTCCCGGGTTGTCCGGGCCCTGCCGGTGACGGCGGCGTCGAGGACGGCTTTCCGAGGGGGCCGGGAGCGCGTACGGACGGGAGACGCACGCGCTCTCACTCGTAAGGGTGTAAGCCGCCGAAAGAACCGCAGGAAACGGCCGTGCATGGCATCGGAGGGCGGGTCCGGGGCCCTACTGTTCGGGAACAGGGCTTGCGACGGGCGCCGGGACATAGGGCGCCGCCGGCCCGGCGGGCGTGCGTCCGAGTCCGACCCCGCGATCAATTCCGGTCCGTCCCCGCGATCGAGCCAGCGCGCTTCCGCGGCGAATTGCAGGTGGTCCCATGGTGCGTGCGCCCAGTGTGTCCGGCGCGTCCTCGCGGCGCGCGGCGAATTTCCGGATGATCGTGCTGGCCGGCGCCGTGACGCTCGCCGTGGCGCTGCCGCTGGCGGTGGCCTCGGCGGGTCCCGCGGGACCCGCCGCGCGGGAAAAGAGCCGGCCGAAGGCGGGCTCGGACAAGATCCGCGGCAAGGGCGGATATCTGCCCCGGCCGGCCGGATTCTCCGGCCCGGGTGCCGTCGGCGCCCCGCTCGGCCCGGACGGCGATCAGCCGGCCGCGTCGGGCCTCCTCGGCTTCGACGCCGCGGACGCCGGTGCCGCCGGGCCGGACGGGGCGGCCCGCGGCGCCGCGCGGTGCGGTCCCGAACTGGCCTCCCCCGCGGGCGTCGAGGCCCAGACGTGCGTCATGGAACAGGGCCGGGACACCTGGGCGCGCACGTACTACCGCAACGCCAGCGGCATCCCGCTGACCGGAGTGCTGACCCTCATGGCCCCCGGCGGCCGGACCGTTCAGGTGCCCTGCCCGATGGCCGCAACCGATGATCCGGACATGTGCGAGACCCCGCACGGGACGACCCTGCGGGGACATGGCTCGTATGCGGCGGTCGCGGAGATCGCCTCGGCGGAGGGGAAGCTGCTGCTCCGCTCCGGGAGCAACTCGCCGGAGCCCGAGGAGGGTTAGCGGGGGCCGGGCGGTGCGCCCGCTCGGGAGCCCCCCGAGGGGGCGCTGAGGGCGCTTCCGGCGCCGTGCGGTGCGGGGTGAGCCGGGCCGGGGCCTGCAGCCTGTCGTCGGCCCGTACCGGCCCGTATCGCGTCAGGGGGGCCTTCCGGCGGTCTTCCGGAGGGCGGTGGCCGCCGCCGCGTCGGCGCGGGCGGCCCGTATCGCGTCCGGGCATGGAAACGCCCGGTCGCTGGCGACGGGGGATGCACCAGCGACCGGGCTCCTAGAACGGTAACAAGAGATCCGCGGTTCGCAAATTCGATCGTGGATTTCCGGACGCGGATTTCCGGCCGGAGAGCGGGAGTTGTGACAGGAGTCACGTAGTTTGACCCGCCATTTACCCGCATTCACCGGCCTCGGTCGCCGGAATCAATCATTCCGCCAGGGTTCGGCGGCGCGGCTGATTCCTGATGGTCGTCCGAATGTATATCCGGTTCAGTTCAGGGTGATCTGACGGCTCGTGAGACCGCCTCGGGCGCGGCGCTCCTCCGCCGTCAGCGGGGTGTCGTCGGCCAGCGCGGTGGCGAGCCGCTCGGCGAAGGCCGTGGCCGGCTTCTCCACGTCCTCGGCGCCGACGTCGCCCGGCAGGTCCCACACCGGAACGATCAGCCCGTGGGCGCGGAACGAGCCCACCAGGCGGGTGCCCTCGCCGAGCGAGGTGCCGCCCGCGACGTGCAGCCGCGCGAGCGCGTCCAGCAGCTGCTCCTCCGGGTGCGTCATGACCCAGCGCAGGTGGTTCTTCTGCGGGGTGCGGCACCAGTACGCGGCGTCGACGCCCGACAGCCGGACGGTCGGGATCGCCGCGGCGTTCGCCCGCTCCAGGGAGGCGGCCACCTCGCCGGTGGCGTTCTCGGCGTTCTCGACCCAGAACTCGAAGCCCGTGTGCACGACCGGCTCGAACGGAGCGGCCGGGTCCAGCAGGTCCTGCAGGCGCGGCCCCTCGGCGCCGGTGCGCTCCGCGGTGACGGGGGTGCCCGGCTCGGCGGCCAGGGCGCGCTGGAGGGTGACGGCGAGGTCGCGGCTGAGGTCGCCGGTCGGGGTGTCGTTCTGCAGGCCCAGCAGCACGGCACCGCTGTCGCGGCGCAGGGCGGGCCAGGCCATCGGCAGGACGGTCGCCAGGGTCACGGAGGGCACGCCCTCGGGCAGCCCGTCCTTGAGCTTCAGCTCGACGGTCGCGGCGGGCACCAGCTCGCGCAGGGCGACCCAGTCGGCCTCGCCCGGCAGCCCTTCGAAGGGGCGCCGCACGAGCTCGGCCGGCGCGTGCGAGGCGGTGCGGCCGTGGCATGCCTTGTAGCGCCGGCCCGAACCGCAGGGGCAGGGCTCGCGGGCGCCGACGACAGGGATCGGCGCGTCGCCGGCCTGCGGCGTGGCGGCCTTGGTCTGGGGGCGGCGCTTCTTGGCCATGGTGTGCGTGTCTCCCGATCGTTGCGTCCGGCCCGCGCGTCCACGCCGGTCGCCGACGGCGTCGGCGTGTGGCGCCCGGGTGCCGGACGGCATTACTGCGTTGACGGCGCGAGCCTAGCGCCCGGGGGACCGGACGGTCCGGGCACGCGCGGCCGGGGCGCGCGGAGACGTTCGTACACCTGGGTGGTGGTGGCGGTGCCGGCGGTGTCGGCAGGTCGCGGACGCCGGCTACCGGTGCGAACGACGGCTCATCACATCAGCCCGTCGAGATCGGAGAAGGAGAGAAGGGGGTCGGGATCGACGCGCGTAGCGAAACCGGCGCGTGCGGACATCGCCGCCCATACGGTCACCTCGCCGGCGGCGTCCCGTACGCCCCAGTCCTGCGAGAGTGCGCTGATGATGTTCAGGCCCCGGCCGCCGCGCGCGGTGACCGAAGGGGTGGCCGGAAAGGGCCGGGTGGGGCCGCCGCCGTCGGTGACCTCGACGGTGAGCCCGCCGCGGTCGTCGAGCCGCCAGGCGGCGATGATGCCGCCGTTGCCCTCCCGGTCTCCGGCGCCGTTCTCCCGGCTCAGCGGGCGACCGTGGCGGTACGCGTTGCTGAGCAGCTCCGAAAGGATCAGTACCGCGTCGTCGATGACCGAATCCGGTACCCCACTGGCGCGCAAGTCCTTGCGCATCCGGTGTCTCGCTTCGCCCACACCGGCAGGACCATGGGGTACGGCCATGATCGACGACGTGGGCACCTCCTGTGCCACCACCAACGCCACCCCCGAGACCTCCTTTGCCCCACGTCAGGGGATGGATGCCCCAATGGACTGGACCGGAAACCGGCCAACCTCGACGCGGTGGGGCACTCACGCCGCTCGGCTGCGCAGCGAACGCGCCGGTGCACTCCATGTAATGGCCGCTACCCGCGCCCCAGCTGGGTAAGTACCGCCTTGGGCCGGTTCGTGATGATCGCGTCCACGCCGAGGCGGGCGCACAGCTCGACGTCCTCGGGCTCGTTCACCGTCCACACGTGCACCTGGTTGCCGGCGCGGTGCAGGCGGGCCACGTAGTCGGGGTTGCTCCGCACGATCCGGATGCTCGGCCCCGCGATGCCCACCCCGACCGGCAGCCGCCCGTCGCGGTGACGGGGGGAGACGAACTGCATCAGGTAGACGGTCGGCAGGGTGGGCGCCGCGGCCTGGACCCGGTGCAGGGAACGGGCGGAGAAGCTCATCACCCGTACGGGCGAGGGTTCGCCGGGCGGCGGGTCGGCGAGGCCGAAGCGGCCGAGGAGGGCCAGCAGCCTCTCCTCCACCTGGCCCGCCCAGCGGGTGGGGTGCTTGGTCTCGATGGCCAGCTCGACGCGGCGGCCGGAGTCGGCGACGAGTTCGAGGAGGCGTTCAAGGGTGAGGACGGACGTGCGCTCGGGGTCGCCGGGGACGGTGCCGCCGCCGTCGCGCCGGCCGTTCCGCCAGGTCCGGCCGGCCTCGGGGCCGGCGGTCGGGTCGGTGTCCGGGGGGAAGGCCCGGTCCAGTGCCCGGTCGGGGGCCTCCGCGTCGGCGGCCTGCCCCTTCCAGGAGCCGAAGTCGAGGGCGGCGAGGTCGGCCAGTTCGAGGGTGGAGACGGCGCCCCGGCCGTTGGAGGTGCGGTTGACCCGTCGGTCGTGCACACAGACGAGGTGGCCGTCGGCGGTCAGCCGCACGTCGCACTCCAGCGCGTCCGCGCCGTCCTCGATCGCTTTGCGGTACGCGGCCAGGGTGTGTTCCGGAGCGTCCTCGGAGGCTCCGCGGTGGGCGACGACGTCGAGGGGACGGCGCTCGGGACGCTGGTTCCCGGCCGGGTGCGCGTAGGTCACCGCGTTATGGTGCCACCGGCCGGCGCGATCGCGCAGGGGGCCTGTTTTGTCCTGTAGTAAGGACGGACGGCCGAGGTCACAGGCTCCGCTTACGGTGGTCTGACGCGCCATGGGAAAAGCTGGTGCAGGACCATGCGAACGTGGCCGGAAAAACGCGACGACTGACGTGTACCTGATTGAGGAGACAACTGTGAGCACCGAGAACGAGGGCGCCGCCGTTCCGTCCGCGGCATCGCCGCGCACGGGGTCTCCGGCATCGACGACACCGGCGGATTCCGCGCCCGCGCCCGGACCCGTGCCCGCCCCCGAGGGCGAGGCGCCGGCGGTCGGGCTGACGAAGGCGGCGGCGCCGGCGGAAGAGCGCACGGCGCAGCTGCCGCCGGTACCGCCCGTACCGCCGGCTCAGCCGGCGTCCGCTCCCGCCGATGCGGCCGCGCAGCAGACCACTCCGCCGGCGTCGGCTCCCGCCGATGCGGGCGGGCAGCCGACCCAGCAGATCGCGCAGCAGGCGCCGGCCGTCGCCGACCCGAGCGGGCAGGCGACGGAGCAGCCGGCCGGGCAGGCGCCCGCCGTCACCGACGCGGCCGGTCGTACCGGCTATGCGGATCAGACGGGCGAGCCGTACGGGACCGGCCAGCTTCCGCCCGCCCAGGCTCCCGGCGCGGCGCAGCAGCAGGGCGCGTTCGCTGCGGCCGGCGCTCCGGCCGCGGCCACGGGCGGCTGGTACGGCGGCGCGGACGCGCCCCCGCCGTACGGC
>NZ_JAIXMK010000101.1:0-38036 GCF_020328095.1 Streptomyces sichuanensis | reverse complement strand
CGTCGCCGCGGGCCTCCGCAACACCGGCTGAGGCGGAAAATGCCTGGTGGGCGCCCTGGCCCGGAGGGTTAGACTCGAAGGTCGAAGTCAGAGTCGAGTCGCCCTCGGGCGCAGGGAGAACGACACACCGTGTCCGAGAACGTTTCCGCCACCAGCCCCGGCGCGGGCAGCCGCCTCCCCCTCCTCGGCGACTGCGAGAACTGCTTCGGCCTGTGCTGCGTCGCCCTTCCCTTCGCGGCCTCCGCCGACTTCGCGGTCAACAAGAACGCCGGCAAGCCCTGCACCAACCTCCAGTCCGACTTCCGCTGCGGCATCCACACCCGCCTCCGCACGAGCGGCTTCCGCGGCTGCACGGTCTACGACTGCTTCGGTGCGGGCCAGAAGGTCTCGCAGCACACGTTCGCGGGCCGTGACTGGCGGCAGGCCCCGGAGACGGCGCAGCAGATGTTCGACGTGTTCCCGGTCGTGCGGCAGCTGCAGGAACTGCTCTGGTACCTGAACGAGACCCTGACGCTGCCGGCGGCCCGCCCGGTGCACGCCGAGGCCGGGCGGCTGCTGGAGGAGACCGAGCGCCTGACCCTGCTGGACGCCGACGGCCTGGCGGCGGTGGACGTGGCCGCGCACCGGCAGAAGGTCAACACGGTGCTGCTGCGCACCAGCGAGCTCGTACGGGCGAAGGCCGGCCGGAAGACGAAGGACCGCCGGGGCGCCGACCTGATGGGGGCCCGGCTCAAGGGCGCTGACCTGCGGGGGGCCAACCTGCGCGGGGCGTACCTCATCGCCGCGGACCTCACCGGGGCGGACCTGCGGATGGCCGACCTGATCGGCGCGGACCTGCGGGACGCGAACCTGGCCGGCGCGGACCTGACCGAGTCGATATTCCTCACCCAGCCCCAGCTGAACGCGGCACGGGGCAACGGCGCGACCAAGCTCCCGTCGTCGCTCAGCCGCCCCGCGCACTGGTGATCACTCGAAGCTCATCGACATCCAGTCGCCGGAGTCCTGGACGGGGGCGAACCCGGCCTTGGCGTACACCCCGTGGGCGTCGTGGGTGGACAGCAGGAAGCGCTTGAGCCGGTAGGGGGCGAGGTGATCGCGGACGGCGGCGGCCAGCCAGGTGCCGATGCCCTTGCCGCGGCTGCCCCGGTCGACGTACACGTCGCAGAGCCAGGCGAAGGTGGCCAGGTCGGTGACGACGCGCGCGTAGCCGACCTGCCGGCCGTCGCCGTCGTAGACCCCGAAGTTGAGCGATCCGGCGACGGCCCGTTCGACGGTCTCGCGGCTGCGGCCGAGGGCCCAGTAGGCGTCGGTGGACAGCCAGTGGTGAACCCGCCCGACGTCCAGACGGCCGGCGTCGACCGAGATCTCGTGGCCGTCGTCCCTGCCGGCGATCGTCGCAGTCCCAGCATCCATGATCGTGATCGTAGTCAGCGTCGCACGAGAGGCGGTACGGAATGTGGCTGAAACACCACTCATAGCCGCGGTACGGAACGGGGACGCCGAGGCGGTGAGTGCGCTCCTGCTCGCGGGCGCCGACCCGGACTCCGTCGACGAGCACGGCACTCCGGCGCTGTGCCTGGCGGTGGACGCCTTCGCCGTGCCGGTCGTCGACGCGCTGGTGTGGTCGGCCCGGCTGGACCTCCCCGCCGCCGACGGCCGTACGCCCCTGCTGCGGGCGGTCGACCGGGGTGCCGACGACATCGTGGCGACGCTCGTCAACCGCGGGGCACAGCTGTGGCTCAAGGACGCCGAGGGCCGTGACGCCCTGGCCCTGGCCCGGCACTGGCACGCGGTGGACACCGAGGCCGGACTGCGCCGCCGGACGGGCGCGTCGGGGCCGGTGACGCGTAGGACGGTGCACCGCGAGTCCTGGGGGGTCTGCGAAGAGCTCTCGCTCGGCGGCCTGACGGTGCGCACCGGACACGCCACGATCCTCACCAGTTTGGAGAGCAGCTACGGCATCACCCCGCCCTTCGCCGAACTGATGGAACGGGCCCTGGCCGAGCCGGACGTCGACCACCCCATATGGCTGACGACCCTGCAGACGCTGCGGGAGCGCCACGACCCCGCCGTCTGGCACGAGGCGGCCGCCCTGAGCGCCCGCCCGGACCCCATGGAACGGTACTTCGGCGCCGAACTGCTGTACGTGGTCGTCCTCTTCGACGAGAGCGAGGACGAGTCCTTCGACGAGCCGCTCGTCGACCTCCTCCTGCCCTGGGCGGCACGGGAGGAGGACCCCCGGGTGATGCGGTCCCTCACCGCGGCACTGTCCAACGCATGGGACCCCCGGTCCGAGCAGCCGATGCCGGCGCTCACCCGCCACCCCGACGCCCAGGTCCGCTGGACAGCGACCGCCGGCCTGGAGAGGCCGGTCGCCGCGGGTGACCCCGAGGCGCTGGCCGTCGTCGTGGCGCGCACGCGGGACACGGACGCGACGGTCCGCGAAACGGCCTGCCACACCCTGGGCCGGGCCGCCCCCAAGGACTCCGCCACCGCCGCGAACGCCCTCGCCGCCCGGCTCGACGACGAGGCGGAGCCCGTACGGGTCACGGCCGCGATCCAGCTGGCGCTGCGCGACGACCCCCGCGGCGACGGGGTGCTGGCTGCCCTGGAGCCCGTCGACGACACTTCGCCGTACTACTGGCAGCTCGACATCGTATGGCGCCACCGCCGCACGGACTGACCCCCTGCCTCCGCCGCAACCGGAGTCGTCAGTCCCATGCGTTGAAGAGCACTCCGCCCAGTGTGCCCACGCCGTAGAGGCGCACCTGGCGCCACTCGTGCCGGGACAGGGCCGAAGTGTCCACGCGCGAGAGCGGTGTGGCGAGTTGCTCACCGGTCAGGACCGGCAGCGGCCCGTCCTCCGGCCGGAAGAAGCCCGTGGCACCCCGCGGCAGCGTGAACACCGCGCGCTCAGCCGGCAGCAGCGCCGAACCACCTGGGCAGATGGCCGAGCAGGTCCTGCTGGTCTTCACCGGCCCATGCCACGTGGCCGTCCGGCCGCAGCAGCACCGCGGGCACGTCCAGTTCCTCGCTGACGTCGACGACGTGGTCGACACGGCCGGCCCAGCCCTCCACCGAGAGCCGGCCGGTCTGGTCGAGCAGCAGCCCGCGGCCGCCGTGCATCAGCTCGTAGAGGCGGCCCCGCTTGAGTTTCACGTCCCGCATCCGCCGGCCGAGCAGTTCGTGGCCGTCGCCGAAGTCGTAGCGGACCCCGACCGCGGTGATCATCTCGGTCACGTACCGGTTCACGACCTCGAATTCCAGCAGCTCCGAGAACAGCTCCTTCAGCGCCGTCTCGGCCGGACCGGTCCTCAGCAGAACGCTCTGCGCGCGGGTGTTGAGCACGACGCGGGCGCCCACCGGGTGCCGTTCGGCGTGGTAGCTGTCCAGCAGCCCCTCCGGGGCCCAGCCCCCCACCTCGGCGGCCAGTTTCCAGCCGAGGTTGAACGCGTCCTGGACGCCGAGGTTGAGCCCCTGCCCGCCGATCGGCGGGTGGATGTGCGCCGCGTCGCCGGCCAGCAGCACCCGGTCGACCCGGTAGCGCTCGGCCTGCCGGGTGGCGTCGCCGAAGCGCGAGAGCCAGCGCGGCGAGTGCACGCCGAAGTCGGTGCCCGCGACCTCCCGAAGCCGCTGCTTGAACTCCCCGGGGGTCGGCGCGGCACGGTCCTCGGCCACGCCGTCGGCGGGCACGATGACGCGGTACGTCGTCCCGTCCGGGTTGGGGATGACGCCGAACCGTACGTGGGTCCTGCTGATCTCGGCCACCACGGCGGCCACCGTTTCCGGATCCTCGGTCAGCTCCATGTCGCCCAGCAGCGTCTCGACCGTGGGGGGCTCACCGGGGAAGCCGACGCCGAGCAGCTTGCGCACCGTACTGCGGCCGCCGTCGCACCCGACGAGGTAGCGCGAGCGCAGCCGCGTACCGTCCGCCAGCTCGACGGTCACCCCGTCCTCGTCCTGGCTCAGCCCGACCACCTCGCAGCCGCGCCGGATCTCGGTGCCGAGTTCGACGGCGCGCTCGCCCAGCACGCGCTCGGTGACCGGCTGCGGCATGGCGAGGCCGTACGGGTGGGCGGTGTCCATCCCGTCCGGCCACGGCGTGGGGAAGGCCGCGAAGGGACCGCCGACCGTGAACGGCTCGCTGACCTCGCGGAACCGCTCCAGCAGGCCGCGCTGGTCCATCACCTCGACGCTGCGCACGTGCAGGCCGCGCCCACGGGACTCCGTGGTCGGCTCCGCCAGCTTCTCCAGCACGACCGTTCGCACTCCGGCGAGCCGCAGTTCGGCGGCCAGCATCAAGCCGGTCGGTCCGCCGCCGACCACGATCACGTCAATCATCAAAGCGCCCATTCCACGAGATCGGATTCGGCCGTCTGCACATCGCGCATCTGCTGTTTCTGCAGGTCGCGGCCTTGATCGACATTCTGCGGCACGATCGGCTCGCCGCAAGGGCCTCTTCGTTTCCGCCGCCCCACCCCGTGGCTACTTTTGCAAGCACCTGCTTGCAAAAGTTAGCAACCTCCGGCAGGATCGCCGCATGGCATCACTCAACGTCGGCAATCTCGGCGAGTACCTCCGCGAGCAGCGGCGCACCGCGCAGCTGACGCTGCGGCAGCTCGCGGATGCCGCGGGAGTGTCCAACCCGTACCTCAGCCAGATCGAGCGCGGGCTGCGCAAGCCGAGCGCCGAGATCCTGCAGCAGCTGGCCAAGGCACTGCGGATCTCCGCCGAGACGCTGTACGTGCAGGCCGGGATCCTCGACGAGCGCGACCGGGACGAGGCGGAGGTCCGCAGCGTGATCCTCGCCGATCCCTCGATCAACGAGCGGCAGAAACAGGTGCTGCTCCAGATCTACGAGTCCTTCCGCAAGGAGAACGCCCTCGGGACCGACGGGCCGGGCAGGACGGACGACCACAGCACACCTTCTAGCTGATCCGGAGACCCTCGACATGGCCATCACCCAGGACATCCGCAAGACCGCCACCGACACCGCCTACGCCGCGGCCGGTGCCGCGGACCTCGCGGCCGAGAAGATCGGGCAGTTCGTCACCGAGGCGCCCGAGCGCTTCGAGAAGCTGCGCAACACCGACCCCAAGGCCCTGGGCGAGCGGGTGGCCCAGCAGGCCAAGCAGGTGCAGACGCAGGTGACCGCGAAGGCCACCGAGATCGTCGGAACGATCGACACCGACGTCAAGAAGCTGGGGCAGACCGCCCAGGACCTGGTGCTCCAGGGCTTCGGTCAGGTCGTCACCGTGGCGGCCCAGGCCAACGACGGCTTCGAGGAGCTGGTCAAGCGCGGCCGCACCGCCGTGCAGACCTGGCGCGGCGAGGCCGCCGAGGAGATCACGGAGATCGCCGTCGCCGTCGAGCCCGACCCGGAGCCGGCCCAGGCCCCGGCCGCCAAGGACGAGCAGCCCGCCACCGGCACCGAGGCCGCGGACGACGACAAGCCCGCCGCCCGCAAGCCCGCCGCCACCCGCAAGCCCGCCGCGAAGAAGGCGGACGCCAAGACCGGCGACCAGTAGCAGGAGACAGCAGCGGCGAAACGATCCGGGCACGCCTCGCGTGCCCGGATCGTTCTCCCGGTACGGTGGGCAGCAGACGCACGGAGAAGAGGTGGATCGCATGCTGGTGGAGGGCTTCGGCCACGTCCTGTCCTGGATCTCGGTCGGACTGCTCGTCTTCGCAGTCGCGGCCTTCCTCGACGCCGCCGTGCGCCGCGAGGACGCCTACCGGGCGGCCGACAAGCAGTCCAAGGGCTTCTGGCTGATCATCCTCGGCCTCGCGGCCGTCGTGAACCTGCTCTTCGGCATCCTGGCCTTCCTGCCGGTCCTCGGCCTGATCGCCACCATCGTCTACATGGTCGACGTCCGGCCCGCCCTGCGCCACGTCTCCGGCCGCGGTGGCCCGCGCCGGCGCCGCGGCTCCAGCTCGGACGGCCCCTACGGCCCGTACAACGGCGGCCGCTGACCGCCCGCGCTCAGGGACGTCAGCCCCGGTCGAGGAGCACCACGGCCAAGTCGTCCGTCAACTCCCCGCCGTTGAGCGCCTGCACCTCCGAGACGGCCGCCTCCAGCAGCTCCTCGCCGTGCAGACCCTCCTTCACCTGGCGGGTCATCAGCTCGATCATGCCCTCCTGGCCGAGCCGTCGCGTCCCCTCGCCGATCCTGCCCTCTACCAGGCCGTCGGTGTACATCAACAGGCTCCACGCCTCGCCCAGTTCGACCTCGCGGTGCGGCCAGCGGGCGTCCGGGAGCAGGCCCAGCGCCGGGCCGCCGTCGTCCTGCGGCAGCAGGACGGGGGCCTCGCCGGGGCGTACGAGCAGGGGGGCCGGGTGTCCGGCCAGGCAGACGGCGGCCGAACGGCCGTCGGGGGCAATGTCGGCCGTGCACAGCGTCGCGAAGATCTCCTCGTCCGCGCGCTCGTGCTCCAGCACCTCCTGCAGCGTGGCCAGCAGCTCGTCGCCGCACAGTCCGGCCAGCGTCAACGCCCGCCAGGCAATGCGCAGTTCCACGCCCAGCGCCGCCTCGTCCGGGCCGTGCCCGCACACGTCGCCGATCATCGCGTGCACCGTGCCGTCGGGCGTGCGGACCGTGTCGTAGAAGTCGCCGCCGAGCAGGGCCCGGCTGCGGCCGGGGCGGTAACGGGCGGCGAAGCGCAGGTCGGAGCCGGCCAGCAGCGGATGCGGCAGCAGGCCGCGCTCCAGGCGGGCGTTCTCCTGGGCCAGCAGCCGCGTCTCGGTGAGCTGCCGCTGCGCGAAGTCCGCGCGCTTGCGCTCGACGGCGTAGCGGATGGCCCGGCTCAGGACGCGCCCGTCGAGCTCGTCGCGGAAGAGGTAGTCCTGCGCGCCGACCCGGACCGCCTCCGCGGCCCGTTCGGCGTCCGCCTCGGCGGTCAGGGCGAGCACGGCGTGGTGCGGGGCGAGCCGCAGCACCCGGCGCAGGGTCGCCAGTTCGTCCGGACCCTCCGAACCCTCCGGCCCCGCCGCCCGCTCCGGCTCGCCGGCCGGCCGCCCGGACGGGTGGTCCGTGGCGGGCAGGGCGAGGTCGAGGAGGATGCACTGGACGTCGTCGGTGAGCAGCCGCTCCGCCTCGGTGAGGTTGCGGGCGGTGCGGATGCGTACGGGCGTGCCGGCCGTCCCGGACATGTCCGCCATGTCCGGGCAGGACAGCGAGCCGCCCGGGTCGTCCTCGATCACGAGCAGCGTCAGCCCGCCGTCGGGCAGCACGACGGGAGGCTCCGCCTGCCTCGGCACGGGTACGGGCATCACTTCGGCTTCCTTCCCCTCCCCCCGAGGGCACGGCGCCTCGCCGAGGGGCGGGCACCGAGGGTGACCCTAGCGCCAGAGCCCGGCCGAACGGAATGGTACGGAGCCACCCGCCTCTGTCATATGCCCACGCCACAAGGGGAATTGGCGCAGGAACACCCCCATACGGAGGACGGCGCGATGACAAACATCACGTCGTACGAGCGTACGAAATCACTCCGTGTGGCCGCCCCTATCCCGGGCGTACGACCCCGAGGATCGGCATCGATCCGGCGCCCGCGAGGGTGACCTGGCGGCCCGGCCGGGGCGCGTGCACGATCGTTCCGTCGCCCACGTACATCCCCACGTGGCTGGCGTCCCCGAAGTAGATCACCAGGTCGCCGGCGCGCATATCCTTCACGTCGACCTTCGGCAGCTGCCGCCACTGCTCCTGCGAGGTCCGCGGTATCGCGCGCCCGGCCGCCGCCCACGCCTTGAGCGTCAGGCCGGAGCAGTCGAAGGTGTCGGGGCCCTCGGCGCCCCAGACGTAGTTCTTGCCGATCTGCGCGGTGGCGAAGTCGACCGCTCGCTTTCCGTCACCGGTCGCCGCGGACCCGCGGCCGGCCAGGCCCCTGCCGGCGTCGGTGCCGAGCCACTTCGCCTGCGCCTGGCGGGCCCGTTCCTCCTCCAGCTGCCGCAGCCGCTCCCGCTCCTTCTCCTCCAGGCGGGATTCCAGCTTCTTCGCCTCGTCCAGCCGCGCCTCGATCTCCTTCTTCGCGGCCTCCTTCTTCGCGCGCTCGCCCTCCAGGGCCCGGCGGCGCTCGTCGGCGGCCTTGGCGTAGCCCTCCAGCTCGGCGCGGGTGGCCTCCACCTGGGCGAGCAGCCCGCGGGTGGCCTGCTCGCCCTTGCGGGCCAGAGCCACGCCGTTCAGGAAGGTCTCGGGCGAGGCGCTGAAGAAGAGCTGCGTCTGCGGGGTCAGGCCGCCGCTGCGGTACTGGGCGCGCGCCAGGGCCCCGGTCTCCTTGCGCAGCTTCTCCAGGCGCTGCCGGGCCGCGTCCACCTGACGATTGAGGTCGGCGACCGACTTCTCCTGCAGCCGCAGCTGCTCACCGGCGGCGTTGTAGGCGTCCGTGGCGGCCTCGGCCTTGCGGTAGAGGGCCTCCACCTCCTTGTGGACCTCCTCCAGGCGCGGCGAGGAGGCGGGCGGGGTGCCGGTCGCGGAGGGCTGCGGGGGTCTGGGGTCGGCGTGTGCCGCCGGGGCGGCCAGAACG
Source organism: Streptomyces sichuanensis (assembly GCF_020328095.1). Taxonomy (NCBI): domain Bacteria; kingdom Bacillati; phylum Actinomycetota; class Actinomycetes; order Kitasatosporales; family Streptomycetaceae; genus Streptomyces; species Streptomyces sichuanensis. Next base: position 29,516 of record NZ_JAIXMK010000101.1, on the reverse strand, counting down.
ACCGTCCCCGCGCTGATCAGCGCGCCGGCCAGGGCGGTCGCCACGGCCAGGCGTCGCCGCCCGGTCACCGCCCCGCCGTCGATGCCACCGCTCCGCCTCGCCGGAAACCCCACCGGACACCTCCGCGACTCCGCCCCCGCGCCTGACACGCCGTCACACGAAGTTCGGATGCTGCCATGTCCCTCCGCAATGCGACAGAGACCTGCGTCACACTGCGGTGGGAAACCGACCGGAAACGGAGCCACCACCCCGATGGCCGAGGTTCACCCTGCGTTCACCCCTCCCCATCGGCCGCTTCATCTGATCTGCCTAATTTCGGCCGTAGAGGGTGCGGACCACACCGTCCCACCGGCCCTCGCCCGCACAGAGCGGAACAGCTACACCAACCTCTCGCACGCCGCCCCCGCGGCGGCTCCCGGAAGGAACCCCCGAAAGTGAAGCTTCAGCGCAAGAACCGGCTTCGCACAGTCGCCCTCGGCGCCATCGCCGTCTCCGGTGCCCTGGTCCTCACGGCGTGCGGATCGGACGACAACGGCGGCGGCGAGGGCGGCGGCAGCGGCTCCACCAAGGCCGCCGGCAACATCAAGTGCGAGGGCAAGGGCCAGCTGCTGGCCTCCGGCTCGTCCGCGCAGAAGAACGCCATGGACCTGTGGGTCAAGAACTTCATGGCCGCCTGCAAGGACGTCCAGATCAACTACAAGCCCACCGGCTCGGGCGCGGGCATCCAGGAGTTCCTCCAGGGCAAGACCGCCTTCGCGGGCTCCGACTCGGCGCTCAAGCCGGAGGAGGTCGCCAAGTCCAAGGAGGTCGTCAAGGGCGGTCAGGGCATCAACCTGCCCCTGCTCGGCGGCCCCATCGCCATCGGCTACCACGTCCCGGGCGTGGACAACCTGGTCCTCGACGCCGACACCCTCGCCAAGATCTTCGACGGCAAGATCGAGAAGTGGAACGACGAGGCGATCGCCAAACTGAACAAGGACGCCAAGCTCCCGGACCTCAAGATCCAGGCGTTCCACCGTTCGGACGAGTCCGGCACCACCGACAACTTCACCAAGTACCTCAAGGCCGCCGCGGACAAGTCCTGGCCGTACGAGCCCGCCAAGGCGTGGAAGGCCAAGGGCGGCCAGTCCGCCGACGGCTCGGCTGGCGTGTCCTCGCAGGTCAAGCAGACCCCGGGCGCCATCTCCTACTTCGAGCTCTCCTACGCCACGGCCAACTCGATCAAGACGGTGAAGCTCAACACCGGCGCCGCCGCCCCGGTCGAGGCCACCTCCGACAACGCCTCCAAGGCCATCGCCGAGGCGAAGATCGCGGGCACCGGCAAGGACCTGGCGCTCAAGCTCAACTACACCACCAAGGCCGAGGGCGCCTACCCGATCACCCTGGTGACGTACGAGATCGTCGGTGACCAGGGCAACAAGGCCGAGACCCTCCCGGCGACCAAGTCCTTCCTGACCTACATCGCCGGCGAGGACGGCCAGTCGGTCCTCAAGGGCCTGGGCTACGCCCCGCTGCCCGCCGAGATCGCCACGAAGGTCCGCGAGACCATCGCCGGCCTCTCCTGACGCTCCCGACACAGGGCGGGGCGCACTCCACGCCCGGCGCCTGCCCGGAGACCACGCTCCCGGGCCGGCCCGGGAGCCGGCCACGGCGCCGGAGTGACGCCCGCCCCCTCCCGGTGCACCGCCGCGCCAGGAGCCGCACGCCCCGACCGCCGGAGGCGACCGGCTCCGCAGACCGGAGAAACCCATGGACATAACCTCAGCCACCGCAGCCGGCCCACCGCCCGGCCCGGGCAGCGCCCCGGCCCCCGCCGAGCAGCAGGGCACCACCACCCGCCTCGGCGACCGGATCTTCCTCGGCCTCTCCCGGGGATCCGGCATCCTGCTCCTGGTGATCATGGCCGCCATCGCGGTCTTCCTCACCATCCGCGCCGCCAGCGCCCTCTCCCACAACGAGGGCAACTTCTTCACCACCTTCGAGTGGCGCGCCAACTCCACCCCGCCGGTCTTCGGCATCGCCGTCCTGGCCTTCGGCACGGTCGTCAGCTCGGTCATCGCGATGGCCATCGCCGTGCCGGTCGCCATCGGCATCGCGTTGTTCATCTCCCACTACGCACCGCGCCGGCTCGCCGCGCCGCTGTCGTACGTGATCGACCTGCTCGCCGCCGTCCCGTCCATCGTCTACGGCCTGTGGGGCGCGCTGTTCCTCGTCCCGCACCTCGGCGGGCTCTACAGCTGGCTGGACGACTACTTCGGCTGGACGGGCGTCTTCGAGTACCACGACGGCGCCGCCCGCTCGCTCTTCACCATCGGCATCCTGCTGGCGATCATGATCCTGCCGATCGTCACCAGCGTCAGCCGCGAGGTCTTCCTGCAGGCCCCCAAGATGCACGAGGAGGCCGCCCTCGCGCTCGGCGCGACCCGCTGGGAGGTCATCAGGACGGCCGTCCTGCCCTTCGGCCGCTCGGGCGTCATCAGCGCCTCCATGCTGGGCCTGGGCCGCGCCCTCGGCGAGACGATGGCCGTCGCCACCGTCCTCTCCCCCAGCTTCGAGATCGGCACGAGCCTGCTCGACCCGGGCGGCGGAACGTTCGCGCAGAACATCGCGAGCAGCTTCAAGGAGTCCGGTGAGATCGGCAAGGACGCCCTGATCGCCTCCGGTCTCGTCCTCTTCGTCCTCACCCTGCTGGTCAACGGCGCGGCCCGCTTGATCATCGCCCGCCGCAAGGAGTACACGGCATGAGCGAGGTAGCCATGGACCAGCCCTCCACCGCCGCCCCCGGTGCCCGGCCCTCGTCGAGCCTGCACCAGCCCCGCCTGCCCCGCTGGGCCCCGGCCGCCCTCGCGGCCGCCGCGCTCGCGGTGGGCGTGGGCATCGGCGCCGGCGCCGGTCTGAGCAGCCGCATCCAGTGGGGCCTGCTCGCGGCGGTCCTCTACGTCGCCGGAATGTTCGCCCTCGCCACCCGCGTCGAGGGCGTCCGGCAGGCCAAGGACCGCCTCGCCACCAGCCTGGTGTGGGTCTGCTTCCTGCTCGCGGTCGTCCCGCTGGTCTCCCTGATCTGGGAGACGGTCTCGCGCGGCAGCGGCGTCCTCGACGGCGGCTTCCTCTCCCACTCCATGGGCGGCGTCCTGACCATCCAGCCCGGCGGCGGCGTCTACCACGCCATCATCGGCACCCTGGAACAGGTCGGCATCGCCACCGCCATCGCGGCCCCGATCGGCCTGCTGACGGCGATCTACCTGGTCGAGTACGGCCGCGGCCGGCTCGCCAAGGCGGTGACCTTCTTCGTCGACGTCATGACGGGCATCCCGTCGATCGTGGCGGGTCTGTTCGTCCTCAGCTTCTGGATCCTGATGCTGGACAACGGCTACTCGGGCTTCGCCGGGTCGATGGCCCTGGCGATCCTGATGATGCCGGTGGTCGTCCGCTCCACGGAGGAGATGCTCAAGCTCGTCCCCAACGAGCTGCGCGAGGCGTCCCTGGCCCTCGGCGTGCCGAAGTGGCGCACGATCCTCAAGGTCGTCCTGCCCACCGCCATCGGCGGCATCGCCACCGGCGTGATGCTCTCGGTCGCCCGCATCGCCGGCGAGTCCGCCCCGATCGTCCTCCTGGTCTTCGGCTCCCAGCTGATCAACAACAACCCCTTCGAAGGCGCCCAGTCCTCCCTGCCGTACTACATCTACGAGCAGTGGGCGGCCGGCAACGACGCCAGCTACGACCGCGCCTGGGCCGCGGCCCTGGTCCTCATCGCCTTCGTCATGATCCTGAACCTGGTGGCCCGCGGCGTTGCCCGCTGGAAGGCCCCCAAGGCCGGTCGCTGACCGCCCGCCGTACGAAAGAAGTAGTGATCCCATGGCCAAGCGAATCGACGTCAGCGGCCTGACCGCCTACTACGGCTCCCACAAGGCCATCGAGGACATCTCGATGACCGTGGAGCCCCGCTCCGTGACCGCCTTCATCGGCCCCTCCGGCTGCGGCAAGTCCACCTTCCTGCGCACCCTGAACCGCATGCACGAGGTCACCCCCGGCGGCCGCGTCGAGGGCAAGGTGCTGCTGGACGACGAGAACCTCTACGGCGCCGGCGTCGACCCCGTCTCCGTGCGCCGCACGGTCGGCATGGTCTTCCAGCGGCCGAACCCCTTCCCCACCATGTCGATCTACGAGAACGTCGCCGCGGGCATCCGCCTCAACGGCGGCCGCGTCCGCAAGGCGGAGCTGGACACGATCGTGGAGAAGTCCCTCAAGGGCGCCAACCTCTGGAAGGAGGTCAAGGACCGCCTGAACAAGCCGGGCGCCGGCCTCTCCGGCGGTCAGCAGCAGCGCCTGTGCATCGCCCGCGCGATCGCGGTCGAGCCGCAGGTCCTGCTGATGGACGAGCCCTGCTCGGCCCTGGACCCGATCTCCACGCTCGCCATCGAGGACCTGATCGGCGAGCTGAAGGAACGGTTCACGATCGTCATCGTCACCCACAACATGCAGCAGGCGGCCCGCGTCTCCGACCGCACCGCCTTCTTCAACCTCGCGGGCGTCGGCCAGCCGGGCAAGCTGGTCGAGATCGACGACACCGAGCGGATCTTCTCCAACCCGTCGGTCCAGGCCACGGAGGACTACATCTCCGGCCGCTTCGGCTAGGCCGCCCCACGATCGCCTTGCGGCGCTGCATGGCGGTGCCGCCGCAAGGCAAAAGGGCCCGCCCCCTGCTCGTACCAGGGGGCGGGCCCTTCCGCATGCGGGTACCGGCACGCGTGCCGGCCGGCTTGCTAGCCGAAGGCCAGGTTCACGATCCAGTAGCTGAACGCGGCGACGACGGCCGCGGCCGGCATGGTGATGAACCAGCCCATCACGATGTTCTTCGCGACGCCCCACCGCACGGCGCGCGGGCCCTTGGTGGAACCGACGCCCATGATCGCGGAGGTGATGACGTGCGTCGTGGAGATCGGCGCGTGGAACATGAACGACGCCGTGTACATGACCGAAGCGGCCGTGGTCTCGGCGGCGAAGCCCTGCGGCGGGTCCAGCTCGATGATGCGGCGGCCGAGGGTGCGCATGATGCGCCAGCCACCCGCGTACGTACCGAGCGACAGCGTGATCGCACAGGCGAGCTTGACCCACAGCGGGATCGCCTCGTCCTTGCCCTGCACGTCACCGATGACCAGGGCCATCACCACGATGCCCATGGTCTTCTGCGCGTCCTGCAGACCGTGGCCGAGCGCCATGCCGGCGGCCGAGACGGTCTGGGCGATGCGGAAGCCGCGCTTGGCCTTGTGCGGGTTGGCCCGACGGAACATCCACATGATCGCGACCATCACCAGATAGCCGATGATCAGGCCGACGAAGGGCGAGAGGAACATCGGGATGACGACCTTCTCGACCACGCCCGACCAGATGACGGTCGTACCGCCCGCGAGCGCCGCGCCCACCATGCCGCCGAACAGGGCGTGCGAGGAGGACGACGGCAGGCCGAAGTACCAGGTGACCATGTTCCAGACGATGGCGCCGATCAGGGCGGCGAAGAGGATGCCCATCCCCTTGTCGCCCACCGGCGTCTCGATCAGGCCCTTGCTGACGGTCTTGGCGACCCCGCTGCCGAGGAAGGCACCGGCGAGGTTCATCACCGCCGCCATCGCGAGGGCCGCCCGCGGGGTCAGCGCCCGCGTGGAGACCGACGTCGCGATGGCGTTCGCGGAGTCGTGGAAGCCGTTCGTATAGGTGAAGCCGAGCGCGACCGCGATGGTCACGACAAGCGCAAACGTATCCACCGGGGGTCAGGACTCCTTGACCGCGATGGTCTCGACCGTGTTCGCGACGTGCTCGAAGGCGTCGGCGGCCTCCTCCAGCACGTCCACGATCTGCTTCAGCTTGAGCACCTCGATGGCGTCGTACTTGCCGTTGAAGAGCTGGGCGAGGAGCTTGCGGTGAATCTGGTCGGCCTGGTTCTCCAGCCGGTTCACCTCGATCCAGTACTCCGTGAGGTTCGTCATGGTCCGCAGGTTCGGCATCGCCTCGGCCGTCAGCTCGGCGGCCCGGGCGAGAACCTCGATCTGCTGCTCGACGCCCTTCGGCAATTCCTCGATCTGGTAGAGGACGACCAGGTCGACCGCCTCTTCCATGAAATCCATGATGTCGTCGAGCGAACCGGCGAGGGAGTAGATGTCCTCACGGTCGAACGGCGTGATGAAGGAGGAGTTCAGCTGGTGGAAGATCGCGTGCGTCGCGTCGTCCCCCGCGTGCTCCGCTGCCCGCATCCGCTCGGCGATCTCGGCCCGGGCGGAGGTTTCCGCTCCGAGCAGTTCCATCAGGAGCTTGGAGCCCGTGACGATGTTGTCCGCGGAGGCGGCGAACATGTCGTAGAAGCTCGTCTCCCTGGGGGTCAGACGAAAGCGCACGTGGGATCCTCGGGGTGCAGCGGATTCGGTCTCGTTGATGCTAGGCGCATCATCCAGCCACAGCTAACTGGCATTCCCTCAGTGTCGCCCATCGGGCAGAGTGCTCACGAAGGCGGTACGGGTTCTGTGGTGGCGAATTTCGGTAACATATACCCGGCAGGGGTATAGGAAACGGCGTACAGCCGGAACGCGGCCGCCCGGCGCGGCGCCGCCCCCAGCACCCGCGACGACCAGCGCGGAAGCACCGGCAGGACGACGGAGAACGCCATGACGCCCACGGAGGCCACAGTGACCAGCACCACTGAACAGGCCGCGGCGTCCTGCCACGGCGACGCCGCTGCGGTGGACCACACCCACCCGTCCGGCCCCCACGGCTACAGCAAGCAGAAGGACCAGCACCTCAAGCGCCTGCGCCGCATCGAGGGCCAGATCCGCGGCCTCCAGCGCATGGTCGAGGAGGACGTCTACTGCATCGACATACTCACCCAGGTCTCGGCGGGCACCAAGGCCCTGCAGTCCTTCGCCCTCCAGCTGCTCCAGGAACACCTCCGCCACTGCGTGGCGGACGCGGCCCTCAAGGGCGGCACGGAGATCGACGCCAAGGTGGAGGAAGCCAGCGCGGCGATCGCCCGACTGCTGCGGACCTGAGCGGTTGGTGGCCGGACCGGTGACCCACAGCCGGGACCGGGCCGGCGAAAGCTACGGACCGCGGGCAGTGCCGTGCTCGGCCGGCACGGGCGCACACCATGGCCCCCGGCCGAAGGCCGGGTCCACGGCGGCCGGAACGGCCGCGCGGACCGTCAGCCCTCCGGCCCTCCCGGCCCCTCGGCCGGCTCCGCGCGCTGTCGGCGGACGACTCTCAGCACCTCGTCGATGCGGTCCGTGCTGAGACGCTCCTCCGCGGCGCTGGACGCCGCGATCATCAATTCGCCGTAGAGATCGATCTCGATGAGGGCCACGGGATCCGGCCCGCCGGACGGACCGCGCCGCGAAACCACGTGATGCACCTCCTCGGGTCCCACTGCCGCCGCTTCCAGCGTAGTGATCGGTACAGACTCCGCGCATGGCACAGAAGGACCATTTCCATGGCCAACTACGCCCTGCCGCCCTATTTCTGCGGCGAAGCGACCGTGCCCGCATAGATTTCGGCCGGTGCCGGCAACGCAATGTCCGGACGCAATCCGAAGGAGAAGAGCTCGACGGTCGAAACCACCGTCATGGGTGACGGCAGCCCCGAAGGCCGGGCCTCCGCCACCCCCGCGCCCGCCGAGGCGACGGACGCCGCCGGGGCCGCGGCCGGCGCCCTCGACGCCCCCGACGGCGCCACCGCCGCCGTGGCCGCGGCCGTCATCGCCGGCTGACGGCCGCCGTCCCCGGCGGCCGCCGGTCCCGCCATTCCGAACCGGTAGCGCAGGACCCGCGGCCTGCCCTGTCCGTCGAGGTACGCGTCGAAGCCCACCGTGCCACTGGAGAACCCTTTCGCCGCCGCGGCCAGCGCCGCCCGGTCCCGTTCGGGTGCGGCCTGCGCGGCCCGGGAGAGGTCGACCGTCCCCCAGTAGTGCGCCACGCGGGCCCCGTCGATCCGCTCCTCCCCCGCGTACGCCACTTCACGCGCGCCGCCCAGCAATTCGGCCGCGGCCAGCGGATCGGTGGCCCCGCTGGTGAGGAGGTCGCCGTCCGCGAGGGCGCCCGTGTCGAGCCGTACCCACTTGCCGGCGGGGACGCCCGCACCGCGGTTCTTCATGTACAGCGCGCCGGGCGCGAAGACCTCCGTGATCGGCCGGTGCCCGGCCCGTCCGGCCGCGCCCTCGGGCAGCATCACCGTGAGCAGCCCGACCGGCCGGGCGAAGTCGTAGACGCCCCGGCCCCGGATGGTCAGCCGGGTGCCACCGCTGACGGTCTCCATGGACGTACGGACCCTGGCGCCACCCGCCCTGGCCAGCGCCGCCGGGGCGTGCCGCACGGCGGCGAGCGCCCGGGCGGGGTCGGCGGCCGGACCGGCCGCCTCGCGCACCTGCCGGACCTGGCTGCTGCCGCGGCCGTGGGCGGCGTCGCCCGCCGGGCCGCCGCCCGGCCCTCGCCCGGCGCAGCCGCACACCGCGAGCAGCCCGAGGGCGAGGCTGCCCGCCAGCGCTCCGGCGACGACCGCGCCCTTGCGCCTGTGCCCCTGCACCGCCATGAACGTAAGCCCCCTGCCGCACGCTGGTGGAACCCGTTCCCTTCAACGACCGCCCGGGGGTCACCGTCACGGCCGGGTAGCGTGGTCCCGTGTCCGAACCAGCCTTCGCGCCGCCCGGCGCCGAACACACCATCAGCACGAGCGAGCGCGGCTCGTTCTGCACGGCCCGTTGCAGCTGCGGCTGGTACGGCCCGGCCCGCCGGGCCCGTTCCCTGGCCCGCGACGACGCCGGCATGCACCTGGCCACGGCCACCGCGGCAGCAACGGCGACGGACGGCAAGGTGCCCGGCCCGAGACCGGCGGGCCCATCGGGCCCATCGGGCGGATCAACGGACTGACGGCCGCCGGACACGCCACGGGCGGTCGGCGCCGCTACGCGGCGAGGTCCCGGTCGTGCCGGTACGACCGGCGGCCGGAAAGCGACGGGTCACCGTCATCGGCCACGGCACCGGCGGCCGGCACCACCGGCAGGGGCGCGCGCGTCGACCGCACGAGCCGTGCGGCGCGCGTTCCCGCGACCGTCCGGGCGAGCGGGGTGAGCAGCATCATGGCCAGGGGCGCGAGGAGCAGCGCCACGGCCGTGCCCAGGGCGAGCCCGCCGACGACGTCCGTGGGGTAGTGCACGCCCATGTAGACGCGGCAGAACCCTTCGAGGAGCGCCAGCCCGATCCCAATGAATCCGTACTTCCGGTTTGCTACGAACAAACCGACGCCCAGGGCCATCGTCAGCGTCGCGTGGTCGCTGACGAAGGAGAAGTCCTTCTTCCCGTCGACGAGGACGTCCAGCCCCGGATGGTCGAGGAAGGGCCGGGGCCGCCGGACGAATCCGCGGATGGGGATGTTGATCAGCAGCGCGATGCCGGCCGCGAGCGGTGCCCACAGGAGCGCGGCGACGCCCGCGGGGGCGTCCGCGCTCCGGCGGATGCTCCACCAGGCGCAGACCATGAGCACGGCGAACCCGAGGACGATCCCGTACTCGCCGATGAACTCGACGGCGCGGTCGGCCCAGTGGGGCGCGTCCTTGGCCATGCCGTTGATGTCGTAGAGCAGGCTGACGTCGGGGTTCGATTCGCCCCCGGCCACCGGCATGGAGTCTCCCGTCACGAGTCCAGCCATCGCCCCGGCCCCTATCTGTCGCCTGTCGCTACGTCCAGTCCAGCTACCGACCCCCGTGGTCCGTGCGCCGCAGCCGACGGCGCTGCCTTGCCACTTTCATGGAACGCCCGACTCCGGCCAGGCGTTCCACTCTCCACCCAATGATCACCAGGACGTTATCCAAGAGTGACCCGCGACCCGGGCGCAGGGTCCGCCGTTCAGACCCTGTTGTTCTTGGGGAGCGCTTTCGCTCCGTCCTCCGTGACCCGAGTCGCCCCGATGTAGTCCGGTTGTGCGTCGATCTTCTCGAACCGGATCACGGCCCCCGTGCGCGGTGCGTGAATCATGTAACCGCCCCCGACGTAGAGGCCCACGTGGTGGATGGTCCGCGGGTCCTTCAGGTCGTGGGCGAAGAAGACCAGGTCACCCGGCAGCAGCTCGTCCCGCTTGGGATGTGCTCCCGCGTTCCACTGGTCGTTCGCGACGCGCGGCAGCTCGATCCCGACCGAGGCGTACGCGGCCTTGGTCAGCCCCGAGCAGTCGAAGCGCCCGCCGTCCTCCTTCGTACCGTCTCCGCCCCAGAGGTACGGCGTGCCGAGTTTGTCCTGTGCGTAGTAGATGGCTCCGGCCGCCGCCTGCGAGGGCGCGACCCTGCCGACGGGCCGGGCGAAGCTCTTCTCCAGGCTGCGGATGGACTTCACATAGCCCTGGGTCTCGCTGATCGACGGGACGCCGCCGGCCTTGATGACGCGGTACGGACCGGCGTTGTACGCGGCGAGCATATTGTCCGTCAGATCCCCGGGGACGCCCTTCACGTCCTTGGCCAACTGGCAGTCGTAGGAGGCGGCTGACGGGATGGCATCCGACGGGTCCCATACGTCACGCTTCCCGTCCCCGTTGCCGTCTATCCCTTCGGTTGCCCACGTCTCGGGGATGAATTGCGCTATCCCCTTCGCGGCGGCACGACTCTCGGCCGTCGGATCCCAGTTGCTCTCGGTGTAGAGCTGGGCGGCGAGGACCGCCGGGTTGAGGGCGGGGCAGAGGTTGCCCCACTTGGCGACGAGCGCCTGGTACTGGTCGGGCACGGCGCCCTTGGCCAGTCCGACCGTGCCCCCGCCGCCCACGCCCATGATGCTCCCGGCGGCCACGTACACCCCGATCACGAGCAGCCCGACGAAGCACAGGCACATCGCGATGCCCGCGCCCACGCCCACCCAGAGCTTCCGCACCCGTCAACCTTCCCCCACGACAGGCCCCTTGCACTGCCGTTTCCGGAATATCGTGCGGGACCGCCGCCCCCGGCCGCTACCGGGCCGTGAAGCCGTAGCAGCCGATGCTCGCGTACTCATTCGTGCCCTTGACGTGCTCGAAGATCACCGTCCAGTCCCCGGGGTCGTTCCCGACGGGAATGGCCGGTGCGTACGGCTTGCCCTGCACGTACGACTGGAAGTCGTCTGGGTAGGTGAGCTCCTTGTTCTCCGCCCCCCAGCCCGACCCCTTGGGGGCGATGTCGACGGGCTTGCTGGTGTAGCCCAGACCGAGGTTGGTCTGGCGGAGCCCCTCGAAGGGCTTGCCGGTCCCCGGGTCGATCTCGTGCCGGGGCTTGACGGCCACCGAGACGTAGTACGGCCCCTTGAGCCGGCTCATATCGGCGTACTTGAACCGGAAGAGAATCTTCACCTTGCCGGACATCACCTTGGCCTGGCTGTCCACCGCATCCGCCACGGAGAACTGGAACTGCCCGGGGGTGCGCTCCTCGGTTGGCAGGTTGCACGTGCCCTCGCCGTAGAGGGAGCCCTCCTTGGCCGACCAGTAGTCGCGGTTGGGGCCGGTCGCCTCGACGAAGGAGGGCTCCTTGCCGGCCTGACCGTCCTGGCCGGACTTGTCCGCCTGTCCCGGGCCGGGGGAACCGGCCGCCGACGGTGACCCGGACGCGGAAGGCTTCGCGTCGCCCTGGGCGCGCGCCTCCTTTCCGCCCCCCTTGGAGTCGTCACCCATCGACTGGACGGTGAGCGCCGCAACGACCCCGAGGGCCACGGACGCGGCACCGACCGTGAGCCACAGCTTCGTCCGCGGGCGGGGGGCCGCGGGAGGCGCCGCCGGCATGGGCGGCGCGGCCGGCCCGGACATCGCCGTCGGGACGTAGCCGACGGGCACGGCGGGCTCAGCGGGGGCGACGGACGCGGCGGAAGCCGCCGCGCCGCTGCCCACCAGCGCCTGGTACACCGGGTCGTCGACGAGCGCGGAGGACACCGCGCACCGGCCGATGATCTCGGCGGGCGTGGGCCGCTCCCCCGCATCGGCCGCCACGCAGGCCCGGACGAGGGCGGCGAGCTCCGACTCGACCCCGTCCAGGTCGATTTCGCCGTGGACGACCCGGTACGTCACCGACTCCGACGCGCCCTCGCCGTACGGTGGCCTGCCCGTCGCCGCGGCGGCGATGGTCGCGCCCAGCGCGAACACGTCGGCCGCGGGCGTCACGTCGTTGCGGGTGATGATCTCGGGGGCGGTGTAACCGGGCGAGCCCGGTGCCGTCCCCACCTGCGTGAGCGCCGTATGCTCGGCGCCCCGTGCGATGCCGAAGTCGATGAGCTTGGGGCCGACCGCGGACAGGATGATGTTGTGCGGCTTGAGGTCACGGTGCATCACGCCGTACTCGTGCACCCCGGCCAGCGCCTCGGCGAGCGCGGCCATGAGCCGCAGACAGGTGGCGGCGGGCAACGCCCCCCGCCCGCGTATCGCCTGCACCAGCGTGGGCCCGGGCACGTACTCCGTGGCGAGCCAGTACGGCGGCGCCTCCAGCGAGGCGTCGATCAGGTTCGCGGTGAACGCGCTGCGCACGGCCCGTACGGTCTCGACCTCGCGCCGGAAGCGCGCCAGGGCCTCGGGCGAGTCCGCGAAGTCCTCCCTGATGACCTTGATGGCCAACTGCCGCCCGCCCGGCGACCGTCCCAGATACACCTGGCCCATGCCACCGGAGCCGAGCCGGGCGAGGACGGTGTGCGTACCGATGCGTGCGGGGTCCTGAGGACGAAGAGCTTCCACGGGGGGAGACTGTGCCACAAGAAGGCATGTCCTGATCAAAAGCGATGCTCCGCTGCATCTCCACAGCCGGCACCCCACGGCATTGCACATGAGTACGCATACTCACGACGCCCCACCCCCGCGTCACCTACGGTGTGACGCGGTGTCAACTGTATGTGCCAGGTTCATGCAGTTGCACTGGCACCGTTGCATTCCCGGGGAGGGGTCCGCACCACCATGTCTCGATGGGACATCAAGCCCGCCGGCGTCCGGGGGGTGATCTCCAGTACGTCGGAGGTCATCGGCAAGCTGGGGGACGAGGCCACCTCGTACAGCACGCACACGCAGTCCGCCGCCGGGCACGCAGGCGCCCTCGTCGGGCCCTGCGACGCGAGCACGGGGCTGGTCGGGCTGGCGCTGGCGGCCTATACCCAGCACGCCACGCCGGAGCTCGCGTTCATCGCGGTGCGCGCGAAGAAGTCCCTGCAGGGGGCGATCGACGCCACCGCCGCGTACGAGCACGGCGACCTGGAGATGGCCGCGAACAAGCAGGCGGCCGCCTGCAAGGCGCCGACACCCGAGGAAATCGCAGCCGTCCTGGGCAAGCCGGGGGACAAGAAGTGAACAGCTCCCCGATCGACCCGATCTTCATTCCCCACTTCACGGGCGACGTCGGCGCACTGGAACGGGACATCGCCGCCCTGGCCAAGGACGCCTCGAACGTCCGCACCACGGGCGCGAACACCCACTCCACCTTTCAGGGTCTCTCGACCTGGTACGACGCCCCCGAGGCCAAGCAGCTGCTGGACAGCACCCTGCCGGTGCGCGACAAGGCCGACCACTTCGCGGACGGCCTGGAGACGGTGAAGTCCGCGCTGGCCACGTACGCCTCGGCGATCCGCCCCATCGTCAAGGAGCTGGACAGCCTGCGCGAGCAGGCGGTGGCCTTCCGCGCGGAGATCGGCGACAGCGACCGCTGGCTCAAGGACCAGAGCAAGATCGACCGCAACAAGCACCTGATCCAGGCCGTGGCGGTCGCCCAGGAGAAGTTCCACGCCGCCGAACTCGAAGCCTTCAACAAGATCACCGGCGTCTTCGACAAGAGCCTCCGCCTGACCGTCGACGACGGCAGCCACAAGAAGGGAATGTACGGCTACGACCCGAGCGAGGCCGGAAAGGCCACCAAGACCCCGTGGGGCGTGGTCGAGAAGCGCGACTACGACGGTCTGGAGGCGGCGTGGCACTGGACGGCGGACACGGCGACGAACGCCGCCAAGGGATTCTTCGTCGACGGCCTGGGAAACGCCGCCAAGGGCCTCTACCACCTGGCCAACTTCACCGACGGCAAGACGTTCAAGGAAACCTGGAGCGGCCTGGGCACCACCGTCTACGGAATCGGCCTGTACGCCACGAAGCCCTTCGACATGGTCTTCGACCAGACGATGCTCAGGGACAAGGACAGCCCCGACGAGATCCGGGCGAAGAAGGCGGCCAGGGAGTTCGGCAAGTCCTTCATCGCCTACGACGAGTGGAAGACGAACCCGAGCCGCGCGGCGGGAACCGTCGCCTTCAATGTGCTGACCATCGCCTCGGGCCCCCTCCTGAAGGCCGGCGCGGCCGGCAAGGCGGGCCAGGCCGGCGCGGCAGGCGAAGCCGGCGGCGCCGCAGCCGCGGCCGCCAGGGCGGCCAAGGCCGCCACCGCACTCGGCACGGTGGGGCGCTACGTCGACCCGGCGACGTACGTGCAGAAGGCCACGGGCCTGAGCGTGGCGGCCACGAAGCTCGCGATACCGAAGATCGGCGACATCGCGTCGGAGGTCAGGCAGAGCCTGGGCCGAATAGGCGCCCACAACCCGTCCTCGGTAGAACTCCCCACCCTGGACGGCAAGCCCCAGTACCTCCACCCGGACGGCACCATCCGCGACAACACCGGCATCAAACACCCCGGCGCGGAAGCCCCCAAGGAACCGAGCAAGCACGACCTGGCGATGCCGCGGGAGGCCACGACTACGGCCGACAAGCGCGTCCTCGCCAGCGTCAGCAGCGGCGGTGAGAGCACCGGCAGCGCCACGCACATCGGCGGCGGGGCTGCAGACGGGTCAGCCGGGCGGGCGGCCGCCCATGAACAGCCCGGAATCACTACCGACGGCGGGCACACGCCGCCCCTGCGAGGCGTCCGTGACACCCCCGCCCACTCCGGGCACGGTCCGAGCAGCGGCGGCCACGACCTCGGTCATGGCCCCTCTGCAAGCCATGAGCCTCCCGCGGGATCGTCGCACGGCCCCTCGCCGTCTCACGGGGAACCACCGGCCGGCGGTGTTGCCGAGGGCTCTGCGGGCCGTCACGGCGAGAGTTCCACGAGCGGGCTGGGAGACGGCCCCACCGACAGGCCGAGTACACCGACGCAGGCAGAGCACACACCCCCGAGCGGCGCAGCAGGAAAACCCCTCGACGACATCGAACCGGAGCGGTACAGCCGCGGCACGGACGCGGCGTCGACGCCCTCGGAGCCCATGCGCACCGAGCAGCAAGCGGGCGTCGTCGAGGCCTTCGAGCGGGCGAAGATGCTCCCTGCGGATCAAGCCCGCGCGCTGAGGACCCTCGGCAAGAATCCGCACGGTGCCGAGATCGCGGACCTGATCACCCGCGGCCATCTCAGCGATGTCCCGAAATACGACAAAATCCTCAATATGTGCAAGCAGGGTCCCAAGCCGCCGGACAAGGGAATGCTGCCCGCCGCGTCCATGGCGCTGAAGCATGCAACCGAGCTGCAGAACCGGGGCTTCTCCCGACTTGTTTTCGAGCTCGAAGACGAGGCAACGGGCCTCGATTTCGACGTGGCCACTGTCCTTGAGGACGGCACACCGCACTACGGGTACCAGCTCAAGGATGTGAGCACCATCGATGCCATCAAGGGCGCTGCCAAGAAGGCGGCCAAACAGCTCCAATCCGGAACCGCCACCCAGAAGGTCGCGCTACTGGACGTACATCAATCGATCGACGGCTTCAACGCTAAGATGCTGAAGGAAGTCGAGTTCCACGCAAGGCGAGCAAATGCCACTTTCCACCTGCGTTTCGAAGACGGGTCCATCACAGTCCCGCCCAATGGTTCCGTTTATCCGTAAGGAGCATTCATGTCGACCCTGATGCGCGCACCGCGTGAATGCGGATCATGGTTCTGGGACCTCGACGAGGTGGCCGAGCCGGGTTTGGAGTCTGCTCTGGCCGTCGCGGCTCGGATGGCAGCCGTTCTGAACCGGCACGGCCTGCTCACACCGCACCGGCTCGAATACGACTGGTACGTCTTGGATGTGGGCGGCGTCGGCATCAGGTCAAATATTGCGCTCACTGTCCCGCTGGACGATCCGTCCCTCCCTGACCGAGTCCTGAAGAGTCGGCCGTCAGGCTTCCCGGAAGCCGACGTGGACGACATCCACATCCTTGGTGCAGGGACATGGATCGATGCCGAGGGAAACGCCCACCGTGAACCTGGTCTCGTAGATCTGTCGGTTTCCCCGGCCCCTATCGGGCTCTCGGCGGAGCTCGCCGTTCACCATGACGTCTGGGCCTGGTTCGATTTCTCCGGAACGCCGCACCCGGACGTGTACGGGCGGAACGCACCCCGCCTTACCGCAGCGCTGCAGGAAATAAGCTCCATGCTCGGCGTGACCCCTGAACCGGGTGAGGCCACGTATTTTGGCTATGCCTCAGGGCTCGGCATCGGGACGCCGGAAGCCAACCCGGACGGTTCCGGCCCCGACGTCACCGACAGCCTGTGAAACCCGTGCCCAGTGAGTGCATCACGGGTCCGTTCCAGTTCCTGAGCTCGAAGGGAGGAAAGCGATGACGCGTTTCAAAGAATTGCTCTACACGGATTTCGATGGCAATTCGACGACGGACGACGTGCTGCACAAGGCGTTCGATGACCCCCGGCACATGGAACGCGTTCCCGGGCTGGTCGAGTTGATGAATGACTCTGCAGCGCCCGAAATGGAGCGGTTTATCGCCCTGTACTCCGCGAACTGCCGGACTTCGGGGCGCTCGCCGCGGTAGTCCGCGAAGCACTGAACGGGGCCTGAGCTGGTCAACAGCGACCAGCCCGTCGCCGGTGCCTCCGTGGGCACGGGCTCCGGCACCCGCCACCTGGCACGGGACGGCCGCCGGTGAGTATCCGCTCCCGACAGGCCCTTCGTCGCTCCTCTATCGTGTGCGGCGACGTTCATCCGAACATCGCACCCTGAGGAGGGCGACGCGTGCCCGAGCTCAACTGGATCCCGGCCACTGACGACGAGACGCTCACCGAGTACCTGGAGATCGCCTTCGGGGACGACGGCAACGTCTACATCCGGGAGAACATCAACCCCGAGAAGGTCGTCGTGACCACCGACGCCAAGTGGGACGCCTTCGTTCTCGGGGTCAAGGCCGGCGAGTTCGACCATTTCGTCGAGGGCATCGAGGACTGACCGTCCTCAGCCGTCGTCCCTCTCCTCCCCCTCCGTCTTCTTGTCCAGCTTCTTCCGCTGGCTGGGCGACGGCGACACAGAGGAGGACGACGGCGACCGCTTGGGCCGCGGCGAGGCCGACGGCCGCGGCTTCCCCACCTTCGTCGGCCCGGCATCCACGTCGGCATCCGGCTTCGGGGCCTTGCTCCCCCGGTGCGGGGTGCCGCCGTGCTTGGCCTTGCCGTCGTCCGGCTCCGCATCGGTGCCCGGCGCCAGGTCGGCGCCCGGCACCGACGGCGGCCGGGAGCCGCCGCCATCGCCGTCGGACCCGAACAGGGACGTACCCACCAGGGCGGCCACCGCAAAAACCGCCGTCCCGGCAGCCACACCGAACAGCAGCCGCCTCTTCCGCCCCGCCCGAGACGGCACCGCATACGCCGTCGTCGCCTCCCCCCGCGCCGGGGGCGCAGGCGGGGCAGCGGGTGCCACGGGCCCGGCAGACGGCGGCGGCGTGACGACCGGCCGCGGCGGAACGGCGGCCGGCTGCCGCACGGCCGCCGGCGGCAGCGGCTGCGCGCTGTCCTCCCAGGACGGCCCCGCGAAGAAGTCCGCCACCTCCTGCGCCGACGGACGCTCCTCCGGCGTCTTGGCCAGCATCCGCATCAAGAACGCTTCGAACGCGTACGGCACCTCACCACGCTGCAACCGTGGCGACTCCGGCCGGCTGTCCACGTGCATGTAGAGCAACGTGGTCGGATTGTCCGACCAGAACGGCGGTCTGCCCACCAACAGCTGGTACAGCACACAGCCCAGCGCGTACACGTCCGATTCCGGACCCGCCGTCCTGCCCAGTGCCCGCTCGGGGGCGAGGTAGGTGCTCGTACCGACGATCTGGCCCGCGCGCGTCAGGCCGGCCGAGGTCTCGTCGACGAAACGGGCGATACCGAAGTCGCCGATCTTCAGTGCGCCGGTCGCCTCGTCGACCATGAGGTTGCCCGGCTTCACGTCCCGGTGGACCACTCCCTGCTCGTGGGCGGCCGCCAGCCCGGAAGCCGTCTGCGCGGCCAGCGAGGCGACGCGCCGGACCGGCAGCCGGCCCTGGGCGGACAGCTCGGCGGCCAGGCTCGGCCCCCGGACCAGCTCCATGACCAGATAGAAGCGGCCCTCCCACGCGCCGAAGTCGTACACCGCAACGACCTGAGGGTGATTCAGACGGGCGGCCGTCTGCGCCTCCATCTGGAAGCGCATCGGCGCGGACTCGTCGCCGTCGTCGCCCAGCATCAGCTTGACCGCGACCTGACGCCCCAGCACCTCGTCGTGTCCGTGCCAGACTTCGCCCATTCCGCCGCGGCCGAGCAGCTCCCCCAACCGGTAACGCCCGGCAACCAGCACCCGTACCACCTTTGATCTCGCACCCTGCGCCGAGCACGAAGAGTACCCACCGAACAGACTGTCGTTTGAACATCTCCGCGCCCCCTGCCCCCGATGGACATTGCTCGCCGTCCATACGCGTGATACACAGAGTCACCCTAGGGCTCCCCACTGACAACGGGGCTTCGCCGCAGGTCAGAGCGGCACCACCGCTCGCCCATACGGGTTCCGACAAAAAATGCCGCCAAATCGACATGCAGCGGCGGCTTCGTCGGCGAAGATAGGTCCTGACCTTTGCCGTGCGGCAGGGGGGATACAACAACCCACAAGGGGCGGTGAGTTAGAAATGTTTTTGGCTGCCGGCAAGGGCGACATCAACACCATCATTGGCGGAATCGCCCCGAAATGGGGTCCGTTCGGCCAACTCGGCCAGGAAGCGCGCGTGATGATCGAGGTCATCATGGCAGCGGCGATCCTCCTGTGCCTGGCGATCGCCATCTGGGGCGCGGCGAAGCAGCGCATCGGCGCAACGGCGCTGCGCGACACGTTCAGCGCGGAGCAGGGCAAGGGGTTGATCGTCGCCGGGCTCACCGGTGTGTTCATCATCGGCTCGCTCGGCACGCTGTTCACGATCGTCTACGGCATGGCCGTCTAGCGCCGCCCCACGCGCCCCCTTTCCGCTCCCCCCTGCCCCTCCGCGCATCGTCCCGCGCAGACCCTCTCGTCCCCGAGTCCACCCGCACCGAGGCTGCCACCTGATGCCCCCTCACACTCCTTCGCCCTCCCCCCGGATTCTCTTCACACCGCTACCGTCATATACGGGCGGCAAGCCAGCCACGACGTATGAGGGAGCAGGCGAGCGATGAGTCTCGGCGACGACGACTACGGCAGTGGCGGCGGTCACCACGTGACGCGCACCCGGCTCCCCGAGGGTGAGGTCGACCCGTACGCACCGCCCCGCCGGGGCCGCACGGGGCGGCCGTCCAACCGCAACCTGATGTCGGTGGTCGCCGTCGTCGTGCTGCTCATCGCCGCCATCGCCTTCGCCAACAGAGGCGGCGGCTCGGGTTCCGGCAGCACGGACGGGGACGCCGCGAAGGACGGCCCCCGCAGCGGGGCGACGGCGCCGTCGGGCGTGAAGCCGGTGGACGGAAAGACCGGAGGCATCGCCTCCGGTTTCGCCCATTCGGAGCAGGGGGCGCAGTCGGCGGCGGCCAACTTTGCCGTGGCGTTGGGCGGGGACGGCATGTTCAGGGCGGACAGCCGTCACGCGATCGTCAACGCCGTTTACGCGCCGGACGTCGCCGCGGCCCGGCAGGGCGACCTCGACAAGGTCTACTCGGACCAGGAGTTCTTGCAGAAGATCGGCCTCGATGCCAATGGCAATGCCCCGAAGGGCATGACCTTCGTTTCCCGCACCAACCCCGCAGGTACCAGGGTCGTCAAGTACGCAGGCGATACGGCGAGCGTCGCCGTCTGGTACTCCTCGCTGTTCGGGATCGCCGGTGAGAGCTCCACCCACCCCGTCGCCGACAGCTGGTACACCAACACGTTCGACCTGAAGTGGACCGGTGACGACTGGAAGGTCACCGGTTTCACGCAGAAGGACGGTCCGACTCCGGTCGCCCGTGACCAGGTCGCTTCCTCGGCCAAGGAGATGTCGGACGCTGTGGAAGGGTTCGGAGGGTTCACCTATGCCCGCTAGTCGCCGCCTCTCCGTCGCAGCGGCGCTGACAGCCGTCCAGACAACCGCTGTCGTTCTGTCGGCGAGGGCCTTCGCTGCTCCGTCACCCCCGCCCACCCCTGGGACAAGCGCTACCCCCACGCCCACCCCCGGGGGGAGTGCAACACCGACCCCTGCGCCCTCGGCCAGCGCCGGAACGGGCAACGACCCTTGTGATCTCATCCGCGGCCCCGCCAAGGAATACTGCCAAGGCCACAAAGGCGGCGGCGGAGCCGGCAACAACGCCCCGCCCACCGACTCCCAATCCGCCCTCGACCCCCTGGCCTCCCTCGCCAAGGGCTGTGCCGAAGCCGGCTCCTGGATCATCGACAAGCTCTCCGACGCCATCCACTCCACCGGCGCCGTCGACTTCACCAACGCCCCCTTCCTCCGTCAGTACGCCGTCGTCTTCGCCGCCTCCACCATCCTCACGCTCGTCCTGTGGCTGCTGGCCGTGGCCAAGCGGGCCGTGCGCGGGGTGCCGGTGACGGAGGCGGTCAGTGAGGCCATCGGGTTCCTGTGGCTCACCGTGCTGGCGTCCGCCTTCACGCCGCTCGTCCTCTACACCGTCGTCTCGGCGACCGACGCGGTCACCGACGTCATCGCCAGTGGTTCGGGGGCGAACAACGACAAGTTCTTCGCCGGGTTCTCCGACGCGCTCAAGAAGGGCAACGGCATCGGCGGCGGTCCGATCATGCTGATCGTCGTATCGCTCGTGTCCGTCCTCGCCGCCGGCGTCCTCTGGCTGGAGCTGGTGATCCGGGCGGCCCTGCTCTACGTGGGGGCGCTCCTCGGTACCGCCGTGTACTCCGGGCTGGTCGACAAGGACATGTGGGGGCACGTCCGCCGCTGGGCCGGGATCATGATCGCGGTCATTCTGGTCAAGCCGGTCATCATGATTGTGCTGGGGCTCGCCGGGGCGCTGTCCGCGGGCGACGGGCCGACCGCCTTCTCCGCCGTCGTGTCCGGGCTCGCGATCATCATCCTCGCCATCTTCGCCAGTGCGATGATCTACCGCTTCGTCCCCGGCTTCGGCGACGAGATCATCAAGAGCCGCAACGCCTCCAACGACGCGGCGTCCCGCCAGGCGGCCGCCGTGATCTCCTCGCCCGCCGCCCTGGTCAAGCAGGGCATCACCACCCACAGCGCCCGCGGCAACGGCAACGGCTCCGCCCAGCAGGCCCGGCCCGCCCACCCGGTCTCCGGCGGTGTCGCCGCCCACAGTGCCCGGCCCGCCGCCCCGAGCGGTGGCCCGGGCGGCAATGGAAGCGCTCCCTCCGCAGCCCCCGCCCCCGCGCCCGCGTCGCGTGCGCAGAACAACAGCAAGAGCAATACATCCGGAGGTGAGCGGAGTTGACGGTCCCGGCCCAGTCCCAGCCGATCGCGGCCCGCCGTACGTATCTGATCGGCCGCGCACGCCCGAACGCGGTCGTGGGCAAGAACCGCGAGAGCGGCGAGATCGCGCTGATCATCGCGGGCGCGTTCCTGGGCATGATGTGCGGACTGCTGATCCCCTTCCTCCCGGTGCGGATCCTCGCCCTCACCGGCTTCCCGGCGCTGTCGCTCGCCGCCGTCTACGTCCCGTACAAGGGCCGCACGTTCTACAAGTGGTTTGAAATCAACCGCTCGTACAAACGGACGCTGCGCCGCGGCACCACCTACCGCTCGGGCGCGATGGAGGCGGGCACGCAGCTGGACGGCCGCGAGGTCGAGGTCGGCCCGCCGCCCGGGATCGGGCGGATCAACTGGCTGTCCGCGCCCTTCGGGCCGGACGAGATCGCCGTGCTGCTCCACGCCGACCGCCGCACCGTCACCGCCGCCATCGAGATCGAGGGCCCCGGCGTCGGCCTGCGCGACTCCGAGGACCAGGAGGCGCTCGTCGAGCGCTTCGGCACGCTCCTGAAGCACGTCGCCAACGGCGACGGCTACGTCACCCGCATCCAGATGCTGGCCCGTACGCTCCCCGCCGACCCCGACGCGCACGCCAAGGACGTCGAGCGGCGCGGCGACCAGCGGTCGCCGGACTGGCTCAAGGACTCCTACGACCAGCTGCAGTCGATGGTCTCCACCTCCTCCGAGCAGCACCGCGCCTACCTCGTCGCCTGCATGCACTACGGCCGTGAGCTGGCCGCCGAGGCGCAGGCCATCGCCCGCGCCTCCCGGCACGAGCGCGGCAAGCGCACGCTGGACCGCGACGCGGGCCTGGCCGTGGTCATGGCCCGCGAGCTGACGGACATCTGCGCGCGGCTGGCCGAGGCCGACATCCGGGTCCGCCAGCCGCTCGGGCAGGGGCGGCTGGCGTCGCTCGTGCACTCCATGTACGACCCCGACCACCCGATCGACCACATCCAGGCGATGACGAAGCGCAACGCCTGGCCGGCCGAGCTGGACGCCATGGAGCCCACCTACCTCCAGGCCAAGACGCGCGAGTCCTCCACCCGCGCGCCCTGGTGCCACTCCACCGCCTGGGTGAAGGAGTGGCCGATGACGCCCGTGG
Organism: Streptomyces sichuanensis; assembly: GCF_020328095.1. Lineage (NCBI taxonomy): Bacteria > Bacillati > Actinomycetota > Actinomycetes > Kitasatosporales > Streptomycetaceae > Streptomyces > Streptomyces sichuanensis. Next base: position 6,796 of record NZ_JAIXMK010000101.1, on the reverse strand, counting down.
GCGTCAACTTCCTCGCCCCCCTGCTCGTCCACACCCCCGATGTGATCCGTACGGTCGCGGTCTGCATGGACCTGGAGCCGACCGACGTGGCCATCGAGCGGATGCTGACGGAGAAGACGAACGACGACGCGGACGCCTCCCGCGCCGCCAAGATGAACCGCGTCGTCGACCCGCGCGACGTGGCCCACCACTCGCGCGTCGACCAGCGCGGCGAGGACCTCGCCAGCGGCGCGGCGGGCGTCAACCTCGTCGGCTACATCACCGTCTCCTCGCGCTCCCCCGAAGCGCTGGCGCGCGACAAGCGGACCATAAGAGCGTCTGCCGGAAAGAGCTACCTCAAGCTTGAGTGGTGCGACCGCGAGCACCACCGGGCGTTCGTCAACACGCTGCCGTTCGCGACCGGCATCCGACGATAGGGGCAAACGCCGTGCTCGATCCGCTCTCCGCCGTCACCGACGCCTTCACCAGTTTCCTCTTCGGAAAGGTCGAAACCACCCGGCTGCCCGTACGGACCTCGACCGGGCAGGCGCAGGCCGTCTACCTCCCCACCGCGGCCCCCGGCCTCGGCGACTCGGGCGTGATCATCGGGCGTGAGGTCTACTCCGGCAAGGGCTACATCTACGACCCGTTCCAGCTCTACGGCCAGCAGCTGCCCGCCCCGCACTGGCTCGTCCTCGGCGAGTCCGGCAACGGCAAGTCGGCGCTGGAGAAGACGTACGTCCTGCGGCAGCTGCGCTTCCGCGACCGGCAGGTCGTCGTCCTGGACGCACAGGGCGAGGACGGCGTCGGCGAGTGGAACCTGATCGCCCAGCAGCTGGGCATAACCCCCATCCGGCTGGACCCGACGGCCGCCCTCAACGGCGGCATCCGCCTCAACCCGCTCGACCCGGCGATCACCACGACCGGCCAGCTCGCCCTCCTCCGCACGATCATCGAGGTCGCCACCGGCCGCGGCCTCGACGAGCGGGCCGGCTTCGCCCTCAAGGTCGCCCACGCGTACGTCAACGACACGATCCTCGACCGCCAGCCCGTCCTGACGGACATCGTCGAGCAGCTGCGGCACCCGGAGGCCGAGTCCGCCGAGTCGATGAACGTCGACATAGACGACGTACGGGCCTGGGGCCTGGACGTGGCGCTCGTGCTGGACCGTCTGGTCGACGGTGACCTGCGCGGCATGTTCGACGGACCGACGACGGCCGGCATCGACCTCGACGCCCCGCTGATCGTCTTCGACCTCTCCCACATCGACCGCAACTCCATCGCCATGCCCATCCTGATGGCGATCGTGGGCGTCTGGCTGGAACACACCTGGATCAGGCCGGACCGCAAGAAGCGCATCTTCCTGGTCGAAGAAGCCTGGCACATCATCAACTCGCCGTTCGTGGCCCAGCTCTTCCAACGGCTGCTCAAGTTCGGCCGACGGCTGGGCCTGTCGTTCGTTGCGGTGGTCCACCACCTCTCCGACGTCGTCGACGGCGCCGCCGCGAAGGAGGCCGCGGCCATCCTGAAGATGGCCTCGACCCGCACCATCTACGCCCAGAAGGCCGACGAGGCCCGCGCCACGGGCCGCGTCCTGGGACTGCCGCGCTGGGCGGTCGAGATCATCCCCACGCTCACGCCGGGCATCGCCGTGTGGGACGTCAACGGCAACGTCCAGGTCGTCAAACACCTGATCACCGACGCCGAACGCCCGCTGGTCTACACCGACCGCGCCATGACCGAGGACGGCGGCTTCGCCCGCGAGGCGTCCGCCGAGGCGGCCGCGGCGGAACGGGCGGCCGCCGCGCGGAACGCCGACTTCGCCGACGAGCCCTACGGGTCGCCTGCCGCGCCACCCTCCGAGTCCACGGTGGCGTGACGTGCCCCCCATACGGGACCGGGAACCCACCCCGGAACGTGGAATTCCGGATGGGCTGCTGCTCACCGTCATCGCCTTCCTGCTCGGCCTGACGCTGCTCGTCTGGACGGCCACCGGCCTCTCCGCCCTGCTCGCCCACGGCGCCTGGCCGGAGGGCGTGTCGCTCACCCGTACGCCCCAGGCCCTGCGGCACCTCATGACCCAGCCCCGCGACCTCCCGGCCGCCTGGCCGGAGACGCCCGTGGGAGCGCTCTCGGGGTACGGGCTGTTCTGGGGAATCCTCATCAGCGAGGTGCTGGTGGCCGTGGTGCTGGCGACCTTCGCGATCGGCACGGTGGCCCGCTGGCGCGCGGTACGGGCACGGCAGCGCAGCCGATCGGCGACGGCCGTAACGGCTGAGGCGGCAGGCACGGCGACCGGCGTGCAGCCGGTGGCGGTGACGTCCCCCGGGACGGCAGCGCCACCGCCGGGCCCGGTCCCGGCCCAGACGCAGCCCCCTACGCAGGCGCAGGCCCAAGCGCCGACCGAGACACTGCCCCAGCCGGTGGCGGCCGCCCAGCCGCAGTCCCCGCCACAAGTCCAGGTCCAGGCCCAGACGCAGGCCCCCACCCAGCCACAGGCCGCAGCGCTGTCCCCCTCCCCGCCCCCGGCCCAGCCTGCCGCGCAGCCCCAGCCACCCGCTCAGGCGACCACTGCACCGGCCCCGGCCACGCCCCTACCCGCCGTCGCCGCGTCAGCCGCTCCAGGCCCCGCCGCCTCCCCCGCGCCACAGCGCCTCGTCTACACCACAGACCGCCGCGACCGGGCCACCCGTGCGGTCCTCGACGCCTCCGGCCCCGTCCTCGTCGTCACCAGCGACCCCGGGCTGTGGGCCGGCACGAAGGCCGCCCGAGCCAAGCTGGGGCCGGTGCTCGTCTTCGACCCCGCCCATCTCCTCGACACCCCCGACCGCCTCCGCTGGAACCCCGCCAACGGCTGCGAGTCCCGCGGAACGGCCGCCGCCCGTGCGGCCGCCCTGCTCGCGCCCGTACGCCCGCCCAGCGCCCTCGACTCGGCCACCGCCGACACGGCCGAAACCCTGCTGCGCTGCTGGCTGCACGCCGCCGCCGTGGACGGCCGGCCCTTCCGTCAGGTCCACCGGTGGGCGCAGGGGACGTCGGCGCACGAGCCCGTACGCATCCTCCGCACCCACCCCAGGGCGACCGGTGGCACGGCCGGCGAGCTGGAGTCGGCACTCACCGGGCACCCCGAGCGGCGCGACATGGCCCAGGCGTTGACGGCCCGTGCCCTCGGCGCCCTCACGTCGGTCCACATCCGCGACGCCTGTAATCCCAATCGAGCCAATTCGCCGTCGTGGGAATCATTCATCGCCGAAGGGGGAACGCTGTACGTGGTGGGTGAGGCGATTGAGGATCCCCGCACCCGCCCAGGTGCGATGCCCCTGCTGACCGCACTTGCCTCAAGCGTGGTCGAGCACGGCCGCCGCATGGCCGAACGGTCATCCTCCGGCCGGCTCGACCCACCACTCGCCCTCGTCCTCGACGACGTGGCGGCGGTGGCCCCGCTGCCCGCCCTCCCGGAGCTCCTGGAGGGCGGGGAAGCCCAGGGCCTTCCCACGCTCGCCCTGATGCGCTCCGAGGAGCAGGCCCGCGCCCGCTGGCCCCGGCGGCCCCTACCGGCCGGCTAGCGCCCCCGCTCGTCCCCCACCAAGAGACCCCATGCGGAAGCCAAGGTTCCGAGCACGCTACTTTGTGTGCAAATCTCATGAATCGCGGCAGAAAGGCTCGGGGCTCGGAATGGGCAACGTCAGCGGCAGCCACACCCGTGCGGTCGTCCAGGAGTTCCTGACCCGCTTCGCGGAGGGGGTTCCGGACCGTATCGCCGCCCTGTTCGCCGAGCAGGTCGACTGGCTGATCGCCGGCGGCGCGGTCGTACCGTGGCTCCGGCCGCGTTCCACCCGCGCCGACGTGGCCGGGCACTTCCGCGAACTGGCCGAGGGAATGGTCCCCCTGGACGGTGGGCCCACGGTCGAGGCGGTCGTGGTGGACGGCGGCGAGGCCATGCTGACAGGGCACGTCAGTGGCGTCGTACGCACCACCGGCAAGACCTTCCGGTCGCCCTTCGCGATGCGGCTGACGGTCGAGGACGGGCTGATCACGCGCTTCTGCCTCTACGAGGACAGCCTCACGATCGCCGACGCCTGCACCCCGCAGCCCCAGCCCTAGAAGCGGCCGCAGCCTTGGGCCCCGTCCCGGACCCGGCCGCAGCCCCCTAGGCCCTGATCTCGTCCATCAGCATCTGCAGCGTGCCGTTGAGCTTCCCGGGCGGCAGGGCGTCCAGGGTGGCCCGGGCGTGGGCGAGTCCGGCGGCCTTGTCACCGGCCCGGGTCAGCATGAGCCCCGTGTGCAGTTCCAGGTGGGCGACGAAGCGCGGCAGTTTCTCCGGCAGTTCGCGACGGGCCGCCTCCTGGGCCTGCAGGGCGCGCCGCTCGTCGCCGACCCGGGCCGAGAGCAGCGACAGGAAGCCGTTCATGCGCCAGGCGGGAATGGCGTAGTCGCTCACGCCCTCGGAACGGCCGGCGGCGGGAGCGGAGGCGTCGAAGAGCCGGCGCCCGTGGTCGGCCAGTCGGTGCGCCGTGGCCTTGTCGCCGCGGATCGCCGCCGTGTACGCCTTGCCGAGGGTGGCGCCCAGCAGCCCCGCGGAGGGCCTGTCGGTGATGGCCATGGCCTGATCGGCCAGTACCTCGGCGAGGCCCAGCGACGTGCCCCCGTAGCCCAGGGACAGCGCGGCCCGGCCGCGCACCCAGACGCGGGCGTCGCGGTCCCCCGACCGGTCCGCCACCTCGGCCGCCGTCCGGAACCAGCTGACGGCCTGCGCCTGCTCGGCACGGGAGAAGGTCGTGGCGTAGAGGGTCATCAGGCGGGCGGCGACGGCCCACATGGGCGGATCGTCGAGCTGCTGCTGCACGACGACCAGGTCCCCCGCGACCCGGTGCTGGATGTCGGCCGCCCCCAGCGACATGTAGTCGGAGCCGTACGAGGCGAGCTTGGCCTCCCACTCCTCCGCCGACGGCCCGCCCCGCAGCCGGACCGCGAAGCCCGTGCTCAACAGGTCGGCGGCCACCGCGGGCGCCGCGACGGTGGCGGCGCCGTTCGACCGCACCAACTGCCCGGCACGGCCGGCCTCCCCCTCCAGCACCTCCAGCGGCACGTCCAGCACCGTGGACAGGCAGCGCAGGTAGAACGGCCCCGGCCGGACCTTGGCGCGTTCCCAGCCGCTGACGTACTCCCGCGTGAGACGTGCCGAAAAGGCGTCGTTGATCTCCGCCGCCAGCCTGCCCTGGCTCCACCCCCGTGCCGTCCGCAGGTCTCTGATGAGCTCTCCAATCAACACAGACCCCATCTTGCCTGCCGATATGCCACTACAGATGCCACTACCGACCGCCCGTGAACCGGGAGAAAGTGGTTCCGACCGCGGATCGGGCCCGGATGTGCAACGGGGGGGCACATCCGGGACTGACGCGCGTGGAACGGGCAGGGAGCTGTCGGCCGGGGGGACCGGCTCGGGGGAGCTCCCGCCCGAGGGGGACCATCCGGGGAGGGAACCCGGGTGCCCCGGTCCGGGATCCGGGGGGATCCGGGACCGGGGCACCCGGGGGCTAGAAGCCCGCCGCGGCGATGATCCGGCCGACCACGGGGTTCTGCGCCTCGCTCTTCGCATCGGTGGCATTGACCGAGTAGGCGAGCGTGCGCGACAGGTCCCGGGTGGCGCCGAAGCCGTTGAGGTACCCGTACCGCCCGCCGGACTTGCCCCACACGACGGTGTCGCCGATCTCGATGCGGCTCATGCCGCTGGTGTGGGTCACCTTCCCGCCCTCGTACGACGGGACGTCGGGAACGGTGAACATCAGCTCCAGCTCGGGAGCGGGCACGACCCGGCCCCGGAAGAGCGCGGACGTGAAGCGCTCCAGATCGGCCGTGGTCGTGATCAGGTCCCCGGAGGCCCAGGTGGCCGACTGGTTCCAGTCCGTGACGTCCACGAGCGGGGAGCCCGCGTCGGCGGTCTGGTACCCGTGCGTGTACCGGCCGCGGATGCGGGGATCGTTGCCGGGGCTGTAGGTGTCGGTGAGGCCCGCCCGGCGGACGACCCTGTCGCGCACCTCGCTCTCGTACGCACGCCCGGTGACCTTCTCGATCAGCAGGCCCAGCACGTTGTAACCGGTGTTCGTGTAGTGCTGCCGTGTCCCCGGCACGAACTCCATGGGCTTGGAGAAGGCCCGCTGCACCAGTTCCCGGTGGTCCCAGGTGGTGAAGCGGTTCTCGAAGTCCGTCTCCTTCGAACCGTCGGCGCTCGGCAGACCGCTGGTGTAGTTCAGCAACTGCCGGACCCGGACCTTCGGGTAGTGGGCGGGCAGCAGGCCCGGCAGGTACTGCTGGACGGTCCCGTCGAGGCTCAGCCTGCCCTCGTGGACGAGCTGCAGCACGACGGCGGCCGTGAACGTCTTGGTGATGCTGCCGGCGCGGAAGCGCTCGTCCCCCTTCGGGGCCCGGTGCGTACGGAGGTCGGCCTCCCCCGACGTGCCCTGCCAGGAGCCGCCCTTGCCGCCGACCCTGACCTGAGCGGCGGTGGCAACGGCCCGGTCGGGCAGCCCGGCGATCGCCTGCCGGAGGGCCGCCGCGTCCGGAGGCGTCAGTGACGCGCCGGGTACGGACGCGGCCGCCGGAGTGCGAGCGGCGAAGGAGGGGCCGACGGCGCCGGCGCTCATGGCGGCGACGGCGGCAGCGATGACGACGGCGCTCTTGAAGCCCCTGCGGCTTCCAGGGCTTGGGTTCACGATGGTTCTCCCCCGCGGGTCTCAGGCATCAATGGATCACTTGCTGACGTGTTCCATCCTGGAGACCGGCGCCCCCTCGCACATCGCCGACGAGAGCGGTCCCA
>NZ_JAIXMK010000100.1:0-3026 GCF_020328095.1 Streptomyces sichuanensis | reverse complement strand
CCCCCTCGCACATCGCCGACGAGAGCGGTCCCACGGTTCGTTCGTCTCCCTCGCGCGAGGGAGACGAACGAACCGCCGCTCAGCCCTGACCGGGTGCGATCAGCCCCGTCTCGTACGCACAGATGACCGCCTGGATCCGGTCGCGCAGACCCAGCTTCGCCAGCACGTTGCTCACATGGGTCTTCACCGTGTGCTCGCTGACCACGAGCTCGGCGGCTATCTCGGCGTTGGACAGCCCCCGCCCGAGCAGGACGAGCGTCTCGCGCTCCCGCACGGTCAGCGCCCCGAGCACCCCGGACCCCGGCCCGTCCGGCCCGCCCGGCCCGCCCGGCCCCTCCAGCGCCTGCCCGCGACCGGTGAAGTCGGCGACCAGCCGCCGCGCCACGGAAGGGGCCAGCAACGAGTCCCCGGCGACGACGACCCGCACCGCGTGGACGAGGTCGTCCCGGCGCACGTCCTTGAGCAGGAACCCGCTCGCGCCCGCGTGCAACGCCTCGTAGACGTAGTCGTCCTGGTCGAACGTCGTCAGCATGACGACCTTGGCGTCCGACTCCGCGCACACGACCCTGGCCGCCTCGATGCCGTCCATGCGCGGCATCCGGATGTCGAGCAGGACCACGTCGGGCGCGTGCCGCCGCACCGCCTCCACGGCCTCGGTCCCGTCGCCGGCCTCGGCGACCACCTCGATGTCCGGCTGCGCCCCCAGGATCATCGCGAAGCCGCTCCGCACCAGCTCCTGGTCGTCGGCCACCACCACACGGATCGTCAACTCCGCACCTCCGCAGTTGAGGAGATCACAAGCGGCAGCTCGACGACAACGCGGTACCCGAGCCCGCCCGGCCCCGGCCCGGCGGTCGCCGTGCCCCCGTGTGCCGCGGCCCGCTCGCGGATGCCGATGAGCCCGCGGCCGCCCCCGGAGGACAGGCGTGGCGAGCCGGCCCCGTCGTTCTCCACGGTCACCAGCAACCGGTCGGCGGCCCAGGCGAGGTGGACGGACACGGAGTCGGCGTCGGCGTGCTTGAGGACGTTCGTCAGCGCCTCCTGGACGACGCGGTACACCGTCACCTGCACGTCCGCCGCGAGGGCCCGGGGCTCGCCCCGCCCGGTGAGGGTGACGGCCAGGCCGGTGCGCCGCACGTCGGCGACGAGGTCCTGGAGCCCCGCGAGCGTCGGCTGGGGAGTACGCGTCGTGCCCGGCTCCTCCTTGAGGACGCCCAGCATCCGCCGCAGCTGCACCATCGCGTCGCGTCCCGCGCCGGCAATGGCGTCGAAGGCCGCCTCCGCCCGCTCCGGGTCGGACCGGACGACGAGCGGCCCGGCCTCCGCCTGAACGATCATCAGACTGACGGCGTGGGAGAGCACGTCGTGCATCTCGCGCGCGATGCGTGCCCGTTCCCGCTCCGCGGCCCGTTCGGCCTCCGCCTGCCGGGCCTTCTCCAGCTCGGCCGCCCGCAACTCCACGGCCTCCGTGTACGCCTGGCGGGTGCGGGTCAGCACACCGAGGACGTAGACCATGCCGAAGAGGAAGAAGGCGAAGAGGTACTCGCGTGCCGTGTTCGTACGGAACGCCACGGCCAGGGCGACCAGCGGAAGGCCGAACACCACGGTCGCCCGCCGCTGCCGCTGCCCGCCCTGCGCGGCAACGGTGAACAGGGCGACCAGCGGGCTGTAGGGCAAAGGCTGCCCGGGCCCGTCCAGCGGCAGGTACGCGATGCCGGCCGCCGTGATGGCCAGCAGCACGGTCAGCGGCGCCCGGCTCCTCCAGAGGAGCGGCAGGACGGCCGCCGAGGTCATCGCGTACGAGGCCCAGGTGGCAGGGGGCACGTCGGCAGTGCGGGGCACGACGAAGGGGATGGTCACCGCCGCCTGGACGATGCCGGTGACGACGGCGTCGACGGTCCGCGGGCCGGCACCGCGCAGTCTGTCCATCATGTCCATCGGCGACGGGAGCAATGCGTTTTCTCTCTTCCGGCGGCGGGCAGGTGGCTGCCCGTGAACGATGTCAGACCGGTGGTGGTGGCAGCGCTGGAGCCCGGGACCGCCACGTCCGTGCTCCCCGCGGAACTGTGCGAACGCCTGGCCGGGACGGTGGAGTTACGGGGTCCGGGCGAGGCCCGGCGGGGGGATCTGGCGCGGGCGGACGTCCTCATCACCGGCTGGGGAAGTCCGGTGCTGACCGGGACGTTCCTCGACGGGGCGCCGCGGCTGCGGGCGGTCCTCCATGCGGCGGGTTCGGTGAAGCCACTGGTCACGCCGGCCGTCTGGGAACGGGGCATCGTGGTCTCGTCGGCCGCGGAGGCCAACGCGGGTCCGGTGGCCGATTACGCCTTCGCCCTGATCGTCCTCGCGGCGAAGAAGGCACTCGCCACGGCGGCCGCATACGCGGAGGGAGGCGGCGGGGATGCCCGGGCCCGCTGGCCTGCATTCGGCGACCGGCAGGGAGGCGACGGCCTGACGGTCGGCGTCGTGGGCGCCTCGCGCATCGGCCGGAAGGTCATCAGCCGGCTGCGGGCGTCGGAGGCCGGATACCGCGTGCTGGTGCACGACCCGTATGCGCCGGACTCCGTCGACCTGGACACGCTGTGCCGGAACAGCAGGGTCATCACGCTCCACGCCCCCGGACTGCCCGGCACACGGCACCTGCTGAATGCCGCCCGTCTGGCCCTCATTCCGGACGGCGGCGCGGTCATCAACACGGCGCGGGGCTCGCTCATCGATACGGACGAGCTGGCACGGGAGTGCGCTTCGGGGCGGCTGGACGCCTATCTGGACGTCACCGAGCCGGAACCCCTGGAGACCGGACACCCGTTGCTGGGGCTGCGCAATGTGCTGGTGACACCGCACATCGCGGGCGCCCAGGGAAGCGAGGTGCGGCGGCTCGGGATGTGGGTGGTGGAGGAAGTGGAGCGCTGGGTGCGGGGTTTGCCTCTGCTGGGGCGGGTGGAGGAGAGCGAATTGCACCGGCTGGCATAAAGGCCGGCCCGGGAAGTCGGTAAACGCAAAAATGCCGCAGGCCCCGGACTTTT